>JAAZDZ010000098.1 GCA_012512545.1 Alcaligenaceae bacterium
AAAGGAGGTTTTCTCGGATTCGTATATTTCTTCGTGGTAATCGTATTCCACACCCCAGCCTTGCAGTGGGGCCTGACCATTACCCTGAGTGGCGACTTTCTGTGATTCAGCCTCGGCGAGTTCGTCGCTATAGCCAGCCATTCTGCCGATTTCTCCGGCATCCATGAGCTTGACCTTTTTTCCGGTGAGCGCCTCGACAATCTTTATCAGCAGGCCCAGTTTAGGGTCGCTGACAGTGTCGTCGTTGATGGATTCGATGGCGGCTGCCTGTTCGGCTTCGGTTTCCGACAAGGCTGTGTCTGGTTGTTCTGATGCAGCGGCCACGGCCTGCCGGGCCGCTTCGGAAATGGCCACCTGAGCAGAAGCGGCAGGGTTTTGGCCATTATTGGCCAGGGCCTCGAAGTCGGGGCGTTGATCGCCCACCCAGGCACGCAGGGTTTCTGTGCGGCTGACTTGTCTGGAATAGGTATGCTGGCTGTCCATACCGATGCTGTATTGCGCAATCTTCATGGCGACCCCACTGAATTTCGGAACCAATTACCTCTTAACGGCAGAATTGGACTGAAATTTAGTGGGAGTTCGAGCGATTGAGAAAGGGACGGTGTCCGTTCAGGTCATCCGCTTCTGACAGACCCAGCTGCACCACCACGCACACCGCCGTTCCGCTCTGATCCGACGATACGTTCAGGCTGCTGCCCAGGCGCTCGGCGCGCGCCGCCATGCTGCGCATACCCACGCCCAGACCGGCATCGCGCACGGCCTGCAGGTCGAAACCCATGCCATCGTCCTCGATGACAATGCGCAAGATGTCGGTTTGTGGCTGTTCGCAGGTTACGCGAACATGATGAGCGCGACTGTGCTTGATGACATTGGAGAGCGCTTCTTCCACCAGTCGCGCCAGGCCAAGGCAATGCAGCGCGCTGGGGCGAGTGCGCCATTGTTCCGCCACTTGCCATG
Organism: Alcaligenaceae bacterium; assembly: GCA_012512545.1. Taxonomy (GTDB): domain Bacteria; phylum Pseudomonadota; class Gammaproteobacteria; order Burkholderiales; family Burkholderiaceae_B; genus Yanghanlia. The sequence goes on from JAAZDZ010000098.1 coordinate 958, forward strand.
AGATCTCCACGTCCAGCTCATCGAACAGGCGTGTAAACCGATGGCGCAACGGCGCTATCCACTGAATCGGAGTTTCCGGCACGACAGTACTGGCGCTGGAGTCGTAATCAATGACTTGGCGCAGATCGTCGCGCAGCACTTTCAGCAAAGACAGCATACGCTCGTTGGACAGCGGTTTCTTCGCCTGTTCAACCCATGCCATGCTGCGCACCAGGCTGCCACCCAGGCCATCATGCAGATCGTGGACGATGGCCATCCGTTCCCGCAACCTGGCATGGGACAGCGCCTGATCGTGCTCACGCGCCAGAATCTCTGCCAGTTCGGCGCGCGCCTGCGCGGCATGCGCCTGCAACTCCTGGTTGAAGTGCTCGATGCGGTGCATGCTGGAGGCCAGCCGCCCCCCCAGCAGCAGTGCCATGAACAGCACGGTGACCGGGCCGGTGATTGCGCCCCACATCTCGTGTGAGCCCCAGCCCTTGAGCAGCACCATGGTGTCGTGCACACCGACTACCAGGAAGACCAGCCAGCACAGCGCCAGCAGCAGATGCTGCGGTTCGCGTGTGCGCCACGCATGCCACTGGAACTGGAGGCTGTTGGTCAGGAAAATGAGCACGAAACCCGCCCAGACCAGTTCCATGGCCGGGCGCGGCGCTACCAGTGACACCAGCAGTCCCAACCCTGTCGTCAGCCACAGCGCTTTTTCCACACGCGGCAGGTGCTGCGCGCCGAAACGCCAGGTGAACAGGCAGAAAGCCATTACGTACAGAACGAAAGCGATATTGTTCAGCCGTGAATGCGCCTGAATGCTGTCGAACGGCCAGGCATCTGTCGCCAGAATCGTGGCCATGTACAACACCCAGCACAGTGACATCATGGCATACCAGCCGAACGCCTGTTCAGAACGTCGCAGGCACCAGACCACCAGATAGATGCAGCCCATCGCGCCCGACATGCCCAGGGCGATGAAATGGACATTTCGCTGGCGCCAGAAGTTGGTGGCATGAATTGCCTCGGCCTGCGCGAAGGGGCCCAGGAACAGGGTTCCGAGACCGGGAGTGTATGCCGCCATCCCGACCACGCGCACCCAGATTGTATTGACGCCATCGTGCAGGGCGGATTCCGGCAGCAGCCAGCGGCGCGGCATATTCCAGGACTGGGACAAGGGTTCCGACAGGGAGATATCCCGCCAGAGCAGGTCGTCATTGAGGTAGACCTCGCCCGCCATGCTGATGCCTCCCAGGCTCAATCCCAGGGGCGGGTTCGCCGCCGCCGAGGCATCTGGCGCGCAACCGCGCTCCCATTCGATGCGGTACCACACAGCCCCCTCGTAGGCCGGCCAGCGCCGCACCCAGATATCGGGCAGTTCCACCGATTCCCAACCGCTGGCAGGCCGCTCTGTGTCCGGAGTGTCGGCACGGGCCGCTGCAATGGAGAGCACGTGAGGAATGCAGCCCTGTGGTTCCCCCGCCCAGGCGGGCATGGCCCACAGCCCCAGCCACAACCCGTATAGCGCCAGCCAGCCGGCCAGCACACGCCTCATTCGATCACCCCGCACGCGCGGCCTGCACGCACCGCCATGGTGCGGGAGGACACCGCCAGCTTGCGATAAATGCGCTTGATGTGACTTTCGACGGTATACCGCGACAGGAACAGGCGTTCGGCGATTTCCCGATTTGTCAGCCCATCGGCCACCAGGCAGAGAATCTGCCCTTCGCGCTCACTAAGTGATTGGGCTTGTGTGGCGGTGGCGGTGGGCGCCGTGGGCCGCATGGTTGAGGGGGGTTGAACGGTAGCATCTGGCACAGCGGTTTGCTGCGGGGCTTGCGGAAAGCAGGCCGTTGATGCGGTCTGCGAATCCCCTGCGGCCACGTGGCCTGGTGCCACTGCGCGCTCGTCTGCGGTGTCTCCCAGCGGCAGAAGTTGCAGAATCCGGCGCGCGATAAAAGGGTCAATCGGCGCGCCGCCGCGCAATACGCTGCGGATAGACATGGACACTTCGATATCGTCCCGTTCCTTCAGAACATAGCCTGTCGCGCCAGCACGTAAGGCGGCGAGGATGGACTCCTCGGAACTCCAGGCGGACACCACCAGAATGCCCATGTCTGGTGTCTCGGCCCGCATCTGCGCGATGAGATCCAGCCCGCTGCCATCCGGCAACATCAGGTCCACCAGCGCCAGTGTGACCGGCTGGCTGGCCAGGCATGCGCGCGCTTCCCCCAGGCTGGCGGCCAGCAGCAATGTGTCTGGAGCAAAGCCAAGCTGCAGCAAAATGCCCTGCAGGCGCTGTTGCAACAAGGGCTCGTCTTCCACTATCAGCACAGGAGACGGCAGGACAGCCTGAAGTTCGGGTAAGGAATTACGCATACGAGATTCGTTATGGATCTGCCGGAGCGGCGCGTGTTTGACGCCTGCCTGGAAACTGCGGACTGACACCGTTCATAGGATTCGGTAACACAGCGCAGTTCCGGCATCGTATGCGGCTGGCCCGCGCCTGTCATCCCTGAAAACGGGGGTTTTGATGGAGAAACTGAAAATTACCCAATTTCAGGGATGTTGCAAATCTTTTCAGAAACGTACATTAAGAACCCGTACGAACGCGCCGTCTCGTTACCTGCCAGACGACGTGTCGCAACCCGCGTACCCCACTCCCGTTTTTCAACATTTCCACAAGGGTCATTATGCTCAAGCGCTTTCTTCTGCTGTCTGCTATCGCCGTCACTGCACTGGCTGGTACCAATACCGCCCTGGCCGCCGACCGCAAGGTCAAGGTCATCAACAAAACCAAGACTCCCATCTTTGCCTTTTACGCTTCGCGCACCTCCACCAATGATTGGGAAGAAGACATTCTGGGCGACGACGTCATCATGCCGGGCGCCTCGCTGACGATCAATATTGATGACGGCAGCGGCGCCTGCAAATTCGACTTCAAGGGCGAATTCGAGGACGGCGATGAAGTTGTGCAAGCCAACGTCGATGTCTGCAAGGTCAGTGAGTTCTCGTTCGTCGAATAAGAAAACCCATACTGTGCTCAACAGCGCGACGGTGCCGGGAGCCCGCTACCCGGCATTCTTCCTGGGGCCGTTGATAGTGGCCTGATCAGAGTGGAAGCTGAATGAAACTTGACACGATGTTTCGGTGGTTGGTGTTTCCGGGCGTGCTCGCAGGGTTCATGCTGCACGCCTATACATGCTTTCTGATACCGGACGGCGGGCCAAATGGGTTCACGGCCGGTCTGTTCGCGCTGTCGATTCTGCCTTATCTTGCCTGCCTCGTCGCAGGCATGAGGAATGCGCGCGGGTTGCTGATGGCCGCCTACGCGATTCTGCCGCTGCTTCTGCTGGATAGCCTCACATTCCACGAGGCGTTCATCGCCCCGAGTACATCGACATCATCCCTGGCGCTGCTGGTCGTCCCGGTCATCAATCTGGGTGTGCTGGCGCTGGGCTTTCTTGTTGGCTGGATTGTGTTCCGGTTGCGACGCCGGGCAACGTGAGCGGTTCGCAGGGTGCTTCTATCTGAAACTGAGTTCGCCGACAGCGCAGGACGATATCCCGTACCAGCCCCTTTACATCGAGCGTACTGCCATGCAGCGCGCCAAGGGGGCGCTGGGAAAAATCATGCCAGCTGAGTGCGACCCAGGTTGATCCACCCGCTGCACGATTGAAGGACAAAGGAATTCATCTCATGGAAATAGCTCTCATCGTCCTCGCCGTTCTTGTTCTGGCGGTTGGTTACGTTATTCATCTGTACAACAGTCTGGTGCGCGCGCGGCAGCTTGCCGAAGAAGGCTGGTCCGGCATAGATGTACAGCTCAAGCGGCGCGCCGATCTCATTCCCAACCTCGTTAATACCTTGCGCGGCTATGTGGCGCACGAGAAGGGCACGCTGGAGGCGGTGATCGCGGCGCGCAACCATGCGCTCAGCGTGTCCGGGGGCGATGTGGCGGGGCGTGCAGCCGCCGAAGGCGCACTGGGCCAGGCGCTTGGCAAGCTCTTCGCTCTGGCCGAGTCCTATCCCGATCTCAAGGCAAGTGAAAACTTCCTGGGCCTGCAAACCTCGCTTGAAACGCTGGAAAGAGAAATCCAGATGGCGCGCCGCTACTACAACGGTGCTGTGCGCGAGCTGAATATTCTCATAGAGACCATTCCCTCCAGCTTTGTGGCCGCCCGTTTCAGTTTCACCCAGAAAACCTACTTTGAAATTGCGGACGCAGCCGAGCGCGCGCTTCCCGAAGTCTCGCTCTGAGCATGGGAATGACTACGAGCCAGAGCGCAAGTCGTGCCGTTTACGACGAGGTCAAGAGAGGCGGCATCAATACGGTGCCGCAGGCACCCCAGCGTTGTGGCGGAGAAGCTTCGGGCAACAGGTCGGGGTTCTTCATTGGAAGGCTGCTGGCGGGGCTGGTCTGCGCTATTGCGTTGCTCGCCTCACCGCTGCCGCTGCAGGCCGAGGAACGGATCAACGACTATCAGGTTGAGATTGAGGTTGCGGAAGATGGTGTTCTGGAGGTCACTGAACATATTTTCATCACTTCGCAACGCGATAAGATCGTGCACGGGATCGACCGCGAAATCCCTCTTGCATTCATCGCCGCCGACGGCCACCGGGCCCGGTCTTATCTGACTGTGCTGGATGTCGAGCGTGACGGAGAGCCCGAAAACTACGAAATCATCGAGACGAATCGCGGAGCCGTGATCCGAATCGGCAGCAGCGATATTAAACTGGCTGCGGCCGATCATCTCTACTCGATTGACTACCAAGTCAATCGGGTTGTCAGCTATTCAGATGAGCACGACAGGCTGATCTGGAACGTCAACGGTACCGAAGGGCGGCTCCCGATCGACGCGTTCTCGGTGCGGGTGGCGCTGCCCGAAGGCGCAGAACCGCTTGCCGTTCATGTATATACCGGCTATTTTGGTGAACACGGCAAGGACGCCATTGTCAGAAAATTCGGCAATGAGATCACCTTCGAGGCCACCCGGCCTTATGCGCCCGGTGAAAACATGACCATTGAGCTGCTGCTTCCCAAGGGGGTGATCCAGCCCCCCGATGAGGAAACGCTGAGCCAATGGGAATATGACGATTATGCATCAATCATTTCCGTGGCCGTAACCTTTGCCTGGAGCGCCTTGCTCGCCTTGTTTCTCTGGTTCCTGTTTGGGCGTGACCCCCGTCCGGGCGTCATTGTGCCGCGCTGGGATTCGCCCGGCGGCATATCGCCGGGCCGGGTCAACTATAGCGTTTCCCGAAATTTCGAGACGGGCTTCTGGACCGCATTTTCCGCATCGGTCATCGACCTTGCAGTCAAGGGCAAGGTGGTCCTGGAAGATCTTGAGGGCGGCATAACCGTGCTCCGGGTGTCCGACGAGGAAGATTCCTCTCTGCCAACAGAGCAGGCGGTTATTTTGGGGATGCTTCCGCCGGTGGGCGAGAGTTTTCGCTTCAACAGAGAGAATGCCGCTGAAACAGGCAAGTTGGGAGAAGCATTCAGCAACGCTATCGTTACCGAAGTCGGCCGTAAACACTACAAGCCCAGAAGATGGATCTGGATAAATTTCGGCCTGCTGATGTTCTTGACGCTGGTGGTGCGCGAGAGCGACTTCACGGTCGGCGTCGAGTATCTGGACGGCGTGCTGCCCAGCCACTGGATTGCTGCCATGGCCGCGTGGTTCTTCGCCACTAAAGCGGTGCTAAAGTGGCGGACTCTGCTGTTTGCGTCGCCGCAGACCGACGCCAAGGCACGCTCTTCCATCCTCTTGAACCTTTCCATTGCAGCAGCCATTTTGCTGGTGTCCGTCCTGATCATCTATGCGAATGCCCCTGTGCCGCGCGATAACTTGCTGCTGGTTTTCATGCTGATGATGCTCGCCACCCTTATGTGGGCGTTCATAGGCCGGTTCAGCCGCCAGGGGCGCGAAGTGATGGATGGCATTGAAGGTCTCAGGCTTTATCTTGAACTGGCAGAAAAAGATCGGATGGCGCTGGCTGACGCGCCGAATATGTCGCCCGCTCATTATGAGACCTTGCTGCCCTATGCCGTAGCGCTTGGCGTGGAAAAGGCGTGGAGCGAGCACTTCGAAACCGCGCTGGCAGAGGCACACACCACCAACACTCAGGGGGATTATCATCCCACGTGGTATGTGCCCAAGACGGGAACGTTTGCTCAGGTTGCCGGAATCAGCGATTTTTCCTCCAGTGTCTCCACCCGCATTGAGAGCAGCCTGCCAACGGAGAGCGGCTCCTATGGGTCGGGTTCGTCAGGCGGTAGCGGTGGCGGCCGCGGCGGCGGAGGTGTGAGCGGCTGGTGATTGATCAGATTTCAATGACCAGATTGGGGTTGAACCTGGTTCCTTCATGTGGGTAGCCCAGTGGGTTGCTGACAACCCTTGTCCCTTTGAGGGTGTAATCCACCGCATAGTGAGTGTGCCCATGAATGGCGAGAGCGAGGTGTTCGCCCAGCAGATGCTCCCAGGTGTTGGCAAAGGCTGCGTCCACAAATGAACGTTCGTATGCGGGATTGAGTGATTGCGCGACCAGAGGGTGGTGGGTGACCACCACCGTTTTGCCATCAAAGGGTTCCTGCAAACGGGCTTCCAGCCACCGGCGCGTTGCCAGGGCTTCGAGCGCCGCATCTTTTGGCGCCCACAGACGATAGTTGGCACCCACCCGGATTGCTCTGTGGTCGGCCATCTTCTGCTGGATGTCATACATTGCGAGCGCCGGGGATTCGCTCAGCGAGTAATCCGTCCAGCCCGTTGCCCCCAGGAAGCGCACACCATTGATTTCCACGCTGTCACGCTGCAGATAAATGAGCCGTCCGCCACTTTTTGCCGCCGCTTCCCGAAACTTCGCTTCTGCTTTTTCGATGCTGGTGTCGTAGTACTCGTGGTTTCCTGCGACCAGCACAACAGGCCCTTCGAAATGCTCAAGCGCCCAATCCGCCGAGCGCCCTTTGCAGTGAATGTCGCCCGCCAGCACAACGACATCGGCGTTGGTTGCAGCGGGCTGGTAGGGCTGAAACTCATTGTGCAGATCAGAAAGGATATGAAGCCGCATAGGGACTCTTAAAAAAGGGATGGGCCGATGAAGGATTGGGTGCTGTACCAGGACGGGGCCAGGCGCTGGATTACGGGCAGGCCGGAGGAATCCTTGGGCAAGTTGTCGATATAGGTCAGAAACATGTCGGCATCCTGTATGCCGATGTCCATCCGGTGTTTTTCGGGCACGTTCCTTAAAGTAGTGTAGCCATTGCCGCCGTTGACGAGAAAAGTCAGGGTGAACAGGGTGTAATGGCTGGCGTCTTCCAAAGGCCGCCAGGTCCCCGAGGCGCGATGGTAAACCTCGAAGTTGCTGGCGCGCGAACCCTTGGGCTGGTTGGCGTTGACATGCCAGCGCAGGCCGCCTGCATAGGGGTAAGGCCCGGTACTGCCGCCAGGCCGGAAAACCGCATCCAGGCCGTCTTCAATCATGGCCCGCGCTTGCGCTCCCGTAATGCTGAGCTTCCAGAGCTGGTTGTCAAAGGGCAGGACTTCTACCGCATCGGCGGCGGTGACAGTGCCGTGCAGGGGAACGCGGACACCGCCACCGTTCTGCAGCGAAAAATCCGCGCCGCCATAGTGCATGTTGGCCGCTTCGAGGTAGGCTTGTGCGACCAGTTGCTGGATATCGCCGCCGCGGATGTTGACATTGCCTTCCGCATTGCATTCAGGGCTGGAGCGCCCATAGTCGGCCGAGCCGGGGCCACCCGGTACGCGGCGCGCGCATAATTCCAGCGGTGCCGTTCCAACAAGGGTTTCCTTGTAGATTTCCACGCTTTCCCTGTAGGGGCGCAGCACCGCTGTGGCATAGGCATCGGGGGCGGTTATGCGCAGAAAACCGCTGTTCTGGATGTCGGTGTCGATGGCGGCGCGGTCCGCCGCACTGATCGGTGCGCCGTCGATGGTCATGGCGTCGCTGATGAGCACATGCGGCGTGCCAGTGCAGGCTGTGACGCGGCCAGCAGCATCCAGGCTGACCTGCAGTTCGCCAACGATCTGGCCATATTCCCAGGCTTGAGCCAGGCAGACCGGATCGCCATCCAGATTTGTCAGCATTGTGGGATAGGCGCCGACCGGCGAGCCGATGCCGTAGGTGGCGAGCGCATCGGGACCCAGCAGAGAATGCGAGTCACCGCCGATTACGACATCGACACCCGAAAGCCCGGCGAGCAGGCGCCTGTCATTGTGGTAGCCGATGTGGCTGAGCAGGACAATTGTGTTGATGCCCTGTTCGCGTAAAGCGTCGATTGCGCGTTGCGCAGCCACGGTTTCGTCCTCGAAGATGGTGTCGGGGTCGGGGCTGGAACCCGACTTCGTCTTGCCGCTGATGGTCAGGCCGACAATGCCGATTTTCTGCCCGCCGCGCTCGACCACAGTAGAGGGCTGAACCATGCTCCCGGCCCGACTGGAATGCAGCGCGGAATTCGTGCCGAACTGCACATTGGCGCTCAGCACCGGCGTCTGGCATTGGCCTGAATTGAGGAGGGCCAGCCAGTCATGCAAGGCTGTGTCGCCTTTGTCGAACTCGTGATTCCCCAGTGTGAAGGCATCGAAGCAGACGGTGTTCATGAGCGCGGCATCGGCTTCGCCCAGTTCGCCCGCGCGGTTGAAGTACAGCGTGCCGGTGAGCGCATCGCCCGCATGCAGCTTGAGCACATTGTTCTTGCCAGCCGCCAACTCGGTAAAAGCCGCCGCAATGCGCGGGAAACCCGCAGCATCGACCGAGACCGCAACCCGTTCACCCGCCGCATTGCGCAGTTGCAGCAGCCTGCTCCTGCTGTCGAGGTGGGAATGCGGGTCGTTGATGTGCAGAATGGTGAGATCAAGCGAAGCCTGTGGCTGATGATCGCCATGGCTGCTGCATGCCGTAAGCAGGCCGGTCATCAGCAGAGAAAAGGCCAGGGTGAATGTAAATGGCGACTTATACATGCTATTTTCGTCTCAGGCGGGCATACTGCCCGAAAATGATGTGTGTGTCGCGTTGCATTGTATGGGTTATAGCGCCTGTTTTACAGGGAAACGCGGCCTTCTCAGGACAGTGGATGTATGAGTGATCTGCAGAAAGCGCTACAGGATTTTTTGAATCGTATTCCGCCCGATGAATTGCGGGACGAACACGATCTTGAGCTTGTGAGCCGCCAGTTCATGGCAATGCAAAACAGCCAGCCTATCGACGACTTTGAGGGCCTTAGCGCCTCGCTGATGTCGGAGTCCTTATCGGGAATCGAAGGCTTTGACGGCTTCATGTTGCAGCGTCATCAGACGTTTGATGACGCCGATTTGTGCCGGGTGCCGTTGGTGGCGATGTTCCATGTGCTGGCTGAAAACCTGGGTGAAAAAGGAATCAAACTGACTCCCCAAGGGCGGCTGCCGCGCAAAGTGGTGCGTGCGCTTTATGACGCGAACCGGGCTTTGGTGACCGACGAGCGGTTCGGCAGGCCGCCTCAGCTTGAGGAGGATTCAGCAGCCGCTTCTGCCGCCAGGGTTATTTATGAGGAGCTCAAGCTGGTCCGGCTCGTAAAAGGGCGGATGGTGCTGACTGTCCGGGGGAAAACTCTGGCGCAGACAGCCCATGTTCAGAAATTATTCTGGATGATTTTTGAGTTTACCGCCCGCAATTTCAATTGGGGCTACACCGACGGTTATGACGCTGACCCGCATATTCAAAATTCATTTGTGTTCTGCCTGTGGCTGCTGAAGAAAAACCAGGGCTGGCAGCCCTTCAATCAGTTTCTTACACGTTATTATCGCGCGTTTCCGATGCTGTCCGACGACAGCATGCTGGCGTTGAAACTGCGCATGACGCGGGTCTGGCAGTGGGTCGGCGTGTTGCAAGTGAAGTTCGATGAGAACCCTAGAAATTACTGGGGTGAGAACGATGAGCTCATGTTGACGCGATTGGGCCGGGCGTTATATGGGTAGCGGCGGCGGGGCAGTTGACGACGGGTGATTTCGGCATGTTCCTGCTTATCAGTCAGCGCCTCAAGCGTGAGTTAGCACCAGGTGGCCGACCGGTTCCGGCAATCCATTAGCTTGCGTTCGGAAAAGTTCGAGAATTCACTACGCAGCAGGCTCGATACCTGGGGTTGGGTCAGGCCCATGCGTTGTGCTACCTCGGCCTGGGTGAGCCCTCGCTCACGAATGGCCTTGGCAATCTCGACGGTCAGCCCTGATTTGATTTGCAGTTTTTCGGCGTCGGGCAGGCCCAGGTCAGCAAACACATTACCGGTGCTGGCCTCGACTTCTACGCCGTCAATGATGTGTTTATCCATTTCTCAACTCCTGCGCAACGATTGCTGCCGCCTTCAAACGCAGACGCATGATGTCCATGTCCGGCTTGGGCGTTTCAATGCGTGTACCCCTGCAAAAAGAAAACTGGATACAACCAGTCTAGGGCCCACCTTTGAGGCACGCAACGTCGGGAATTACTGAAACTTGATGGGACACCCTGGGTCAAGTCCCCGCCGGGCGCACCAAAAAAAAAGCCGTCCCTGCATAAACAGAGACGGCCTTTTGAAACTGGTGCCCGAGGCCGGAATCGAACCGGCACGCCTTGCGGCGGGGGATTTTGAGTCCCCTGCGTCTACCAATTCCACCACTCGGGCGAGCTGGCGTTGTGATTTCCTACAACCACAACACTTGGAAGGAAGTCGGCAATTATACAACGAGCCCGGAAGCCTGCAAGCCGTTGCCTGGCCTGCTGCTGTCCGCCATGCCCTAATTTCCCGCCATCAATCTCCGCATCCAGTCCAGTAGCACCGTAGGCAGTTCCTGCGGTTTGCTCAGCAGTGCGTAGTGGCCGTGGCCGAATATCTTCGATAGATACCCGGCGGCTTGGCGGTCTATGGTCAGGCAGAAGGGGTTGACGCCTTGCAGGCGGGCTTCTTCTATGGCGCGGCGGGTGTCTTCTACGCCGTAGCGACCTTCGTATATGTCGGAATCATTGGGCTTGCCGTCGGAAAGCAGCAACAGCAGGCGGTGTTCGGCGGGTTGTTGCATGAGTTCGGTGGTGCTGTGGCGCAGGGCGGCGCCGGTGCGGGTGTAGTACTGGGGTTCCAGGGCGGCGATGCGCAGGGCGACGTCCTGGCTGTGGGGTTCGTTGAAGTGCTTGAGGGTGCTGAGGGTGACGCCGCGTGGGCCGTCGCCGGAAAACGCTTGTATGGAATAGGGTTCGCCCATGTGCTGCAGGGCGATGGCCACCAGCAGCAGGGCTTCGCGTTCTACGTCGATGATGCGGCGGCCGTCAGCCAGGTAGGAATCGGTTGAGCCGCTGATGTCCACCAGGAGAACAATGGCAATGTTGCGGGCTTGTCGGCGTTGTTGCTGGTATAGCGCCTGGGGCATGGACAGGCCGCTGCGCAGGTCGCAGCGGGCTTCGATGTAGGCGTCGAGGTCGATTTCATCACCATCCAGGCGGCGGCGCAGCCAGACGCGGTCGGCCTGCAGCATTTCAAAGCGGCGGCGGATGGTGTCGAGCATGCTCCGGTGGCGGGCCAGGGTTTTTTCCACCCAGATCTCGGGGCCGTGCTGGGCGGGCAGCAGGTGGACGATGGCGCCGGGGTACTGGTAGCCGTTGATGCGGTAGTCCCATTCGGGGTAATGGATCTGCGGCGTTTTTTCTTCAACTTTTTCCTGGCGGGCCAGGTGCTGGCGGTCCGGGGTGTCGTCGGAAAGCAGCACCTCTTTGGCCGGGGTCGAAGAACTGACCAACCGGGCTTCGGGCAGTTCCGACAGGGCATCGGCGAATTCTTCGCTGGCGGTTTCTTCGTCGCGGTCGGTGGGGCGCTGGGTGCCTTTTGGGTCTTCGGCTTTTTCCAACGGGTCGCCTGCGTGAATCATCCAGACACCCGGGTCTTTTTTATCTTCGTCTTCTTCAGCTTGTCTTTCTTTGGGGCTGCGCGGCATGTGGGCGCTGCGGGCTGGAGGTTCGAAGTCCAGCGGGAGCGCCTGTCCTTCCATCATGTGCTGTGGCTTTTCGGGCGGGGCAGGAAGAAGTTCTCCGGTCCAGCAGTCTTTGAACAGGGCGTGGTCGCGTGGCGATCTGGTGTGCGGGGTTTGGAGTTCGCGCACCAGCCATCCGGCGGTTTCCAGCTGTTGCTGCGGGTTTGCGGCAGGCGGCCAGGGCAGGCCGTCCACGGGCTGGTTCAGAGGGGAGGCAAGTATTTTTTGCGCCAGGTTTTCAATCGGGCGGCAGGCGGGGGGCAGGCTGTCGACGCGGGGCCGCTGGCTGAGTGCCCATTGGCGCAGTTGTGCAACCGCTGGCGCCAGGCCGGGCAGTTCCGCCACCAGGTGTTCGTCGGCGGCCTGAGCTTCCAGCAGAGTGTATAGCGCCAGGCTGCGGATGCAGGGGGCCTGGGCAACCTGGGTGGCGCTGCCGCGCAGGGCACGGCTGGCCTGTTGCAGCGCGATAGTGCGAAAAAGCTCAGCAGCGTTCTGCTGGTATTGCCGCCACTCTGCTGTGGGAGGCTCCGCTGGCGCAACCACTGGTGCTGGCAGGGCAAGCTCCATGGGCAGCCAGATGGAGCGGCCATCCGTGCAGGGTATCGCCAGCCCCGATTGGCGCACATCGTGACGCCGGAACAGCCGGGTCAGCACGGTGGGGCGGGCGGGAGTGTGGGCGACCCGCAGCGGCAGGCTGAAACCATGTACGGCGTGAATCAGCAGGTCGATGCGCTGCCTGACTTCCGGCAGGCTGAGGGGGCGCGGCTGGTCGGCGGCACCCCGGTGCCTGAGCCACAGGCGGCGTATATGAATGGTGGCGTAACGGGCTACGTCCTGGACGACGTCTTCGGCTTCTGCCATGTCGCGCGCCCCCGCCCGGCCTCAGGCCAGGGAAAGGTCCAGCAAATCGTTCATGGCATCCAGCAGCCCGGCGTCGTCAGACAAGGGCGAAACCAGCGCCACCTGGCAGGCGCGTTTGATGCCGATGCCGCGCTTCATCAGCTGTGCCGTGGCAACCAGCAGCCGCGTGCTGGGCGCTTCCGCCAGACCGCGATCCTGAAAGGCCCGCAGTTTGCCAGCCAGTGCCACCAGGGTTTCGGCGTCTTGGTGACTGATGCCGCCTTCCCGGGCCACGATGCCGATTTCGCGTTCCGGCGCGGGGAAGTCGAAATCCAGCGCCACAAACCGCTGGCGGGTGCTGGGCTTCAAGTCTTTCATCATGCGCTGGTAGCCGGGGTTGTAGGAAATCACCATTTGGAAACCCGGGGCGGCTTCCAGTACTTCGCCCGTTTTGTCGATGGTGAGCGTGCGGCGGTGGTCGGTGAGCGAGTGCAGCACCACAATGGTGTCCTGGCGGGCTTCGACGATTTCATCCAGATAGCAGATGGCGCCCAGGCGCGCGGCGGTGGTCAGAGGGCCATCCTGCCACTGGACGCGGTCGTGGTGAATCAGGTAGCGCCCGATCAGATCGCTGGCGCTCAGGTCGTCGTGGCAGGACACGGTGACCAGCGGGCGCTGCAGCTTCCAGGCCATGTGTTCAACAAACCGGGTCTTGCCACAGCCCGTAGGCCCTTTCAGCATGACGGCCAGCCCGTTTTCATGGCAATGCTCAAAGAGCTGGATTTCGTCGTGTGTGGACAGGTAAAAGGGTTCGGTGGAGGGCGGCGGACGCAAGCCGTCTTGTGCGAGTTGCGCCGCCTTGGGGTGTGTTTCGTTCACGCCCGGACCGGATGCCGCGTGAGCATCCGGCCCCAGGTGTTGTGCATCATCCAGTCTGTTCATTCAGCCTTCCGTCTCCTGTGCGGCCAGCCTGGAAGTGGCTTGGGCCACGTAGTGGAGGTGTATCGGGGAACAGCTCTGCTTCATCAATGGGCTCCAGCCGGGGCGCATGGCGGAAGAAGTCGTAGATGAAGAGCAGCACGCCAATGGCAAACATGGAAGCGGTGATGATCAGCATGACGAAGTGGATCTGGATTTTCAGTTGCACATCCAGATAGCCGATGCCCAGCACGCGTTCCAGGTAAACCTGGCCAATGCCTGCGGTGGCAAAGGACAGCGTCATGCCGAACATGCCACCCATCTGCAGCCAGAAGGCCCAGTACCCGACCGCGCTGCCTTCCATGTTGCGGTTTTTGGTGAGGGTGGGCAAAGCGTAGCTGATGACAGCCATGACAATCATGGCATAGGCGCCATAGAAGGCGGCGTGGCCGTGCATGGCGGTGATCAGCGTGCCGTGCGTCCATTTGTTGATGGAAGGGAAGGTGTGAGCCAGCCCCAGCAAGCCCGCGCCAAAGAGCGTGAACAGGGCGCTGCCGATGGTCCAGTGCAGGGCCAGCACGTTGGGGTGACGCACGCCGCCGCGACGGATGGAGAAGTAGGCGTACATGGCCATGCCCACCAGGGCGACGGGTTCGAGCGCGCTGAAGAAGCCGCCCAGCGGCAGCCAGTAGTGCGGCACACCCACCCAGTAATAGTGGTGAGCCGTACCCAGAATGCCCGCAATGAACACCAGGCCGACAATCACATACAGCCATTTTTCCAGGACTTCGCGGTCAGCCCCCGACAGGCGGATGAGCAGGTAGGCCAGGAAGGAGCCTTGAATCATTTCCCACACGCCTTCCACCCACAGGTGGATGGTCCACCAGCGGTAGTAGATGGCGATCACGTAGTTTTCCCAGCTGAGCAGGGCGGGCAGATACAGCACTGCGGAACTGCCCAGACCCAGCAAAAGCACGCCTTCAGTCGTGGTGAAACGGCCTGATTGCCGGATCGTCATGACGATGTTGTAGAGGAAGATCAGCATGCAGACCACAATGGCGATCTTGTGTGGCAGGGGCTGTTCCAGCAGTTTGTTGCCGGTGCCGTAACCAAACAGATAGCCGATGACGGCCGTGACGCCCATGATGGCCCAGATGACCAGCTGAATATAGGCGAGTTTGACGCTGTAGAGCTCGGAGCGCGATTCGTCGGAAATGATCCAGTAAGTCGCGCCCATGAAGCCGGTGAGCACCCACACAATCAAGAGGTTGGTATGGATGGTTTTGGTGACATCAAAAGGCAGGAGGTTGAGAAGTGGATCGGGCCCCAGGTATTTGGAAGCCGACAGCAGACCGAAGACCAGCTGCAGGCCGAACAGGACCAGGGCCAGGGCGAAGTACCAGTAGGCAACGGATTGTGATTTGTATCGCATGGCGGGCCCCTCTTATTTGAACGACATGAGATAAGCGACGAGGTGATCAATCTGTTCTTCAGTGAGATCGTCGCCGTAAGTAGGTGGCATGAAGGACGTGCCAGCCGCTGAGTACATCGGGCCGGGATGCAGCCATGCGCTCGGATCGACAATGGATTCGCGCACGAACTCTTCGGCCGTGGTGGCTTCGCCGGTAGGA
>JAAZDZ010000099.1 GCA_012512545.1 Alcaligenaceae bacterium
CCACCTGCATATGCAGCTAATAGAGTTTTATTATGCCCAAGATGAAAACCAAGAAAAGCGCTTCCAAGCGCTTTAAGGTTCGCGGTAGCGGCTCCATCAAGCGGGGTCAGGCGTTCAAGCGCCACATGCTGGCGCAGGCTGGTGCCCTCAAGCTGGGCATTGATGCAACCCTGGCGCCGCTGCTGCCGCTGGCGGCAGCGGAGCACACGCTGACGCACTGCTGCTGAACGCTCCCCCGTTGCCGCACCCAGCCAGTCTCCCTGCGGCGCGCTCAGCCCCACATGCAAGTCGATGCGGTCCATCAGCGGGCCTGACAGGCGTCGCCGGTAGGCATCGACCTTGGAAGGCGGGCAGGAACACGCCTTGCGCGGATGCCCGGCCCAGCCGCAAGGACATGGGTTCATGGCCGCAATCAGTTGGAAACGGGCCGGAAATGTGCAGCTCAGACGTGCCCGGGCAATGCTGACGACGCCCGCTTCCAGCGGCTCGCGCAGCGATTCCAGCACCGGCCTGTGAAATTCAGGGATTTCATCCAGAAACAACACCCCATGATGCGCCAGGCTGACTTCGCCGGGACGCGGCCAGCCGCCGCCCCCGATAATGGCGGGCGTAGAAGCCGTATGATGCGGCGCCCTGAACGGCGGACACGCTGCGGGCGTGGCATCTTGCCCGATCAGCCCCTGCAAGGCTGCCACCTCCAGGCTTTGCAAAGGGGACAACGGCGGCAACAAGCCGGGCAGGCGCTGGGCCAACATGCTTTTACCCACGCCCGGCGGCCCGCACATCAGCATGCTGTGCCCGCCACACGCCGCGATTTCCAGGGCGCGCCGACCGGCTTCCTGTCCATGAACATCAGACAGGCAAGGCTGCCCCCCAACCGCCTGCGATGGCGGATCGGGCTGCGCCTGCGGCATCGTGTGGCGGCCGCTGAGGTCGTCGATCACCTCGGGCAAAGAAACTGCCGCCTGCACCACCAGGCCCGGTACCTGGGCGGCGGCCGCCGCGCAGGCCGACGGCATGACCAGGCTTACGCCGGGCGATTCTCGCGCCACAGCCATGGCGATGGCCAGCGCCCCCTTGATGGTTCGCAACCTGCCTGTCAGGGAAAGCTCGCCCACGAAAACGCGATCGGTGATTTCCAGGACTTCGGCATTCTCTCTGGCAGTTGCCTGTATCTGCCCGGAAGCCAGCAATATGCCTAAAGCAATGGCCAGATCGTAGCGGCCGGAATCCTTGGGGAGATCGGCAGGGGCTAGATTGACTGTGATGCGCCCGGCCGGAAACTCATACCCGCATGACAGCAGGGCCGAGCGCACACGTTCACGACTTTCCCGCACTCCGGCATCGGGCAGGCCAACCAGCAGGAATGCAGGCAGGCCCGGCCCGACATGCACTTCCACCCTGACGGGTTGAGTCTGGAAACCGTACAGCGCTCGGCTGGCAAGTATGGCCAGGGACATGGCATGGCACTCCCAAGTGACGGGACTGCCAGTATGCCCTGCAAGCGGCGCGGGCAACGCGACCAGGCCAGAGAATATCCGTTGGGAAATCTACGGGGGGCCCAAACAGAACTCCCCTGTCACTTCAGGTTCTATACAGCGTCGCGTGGAACGCCGCCATCCGCAGCAGGCGCGGCGCTATCGGCAGGCCGCCGCCCTTCGAGCTGATCGAGGCGTGATTCAAGCGCGGTGATGCGCTGCAATGCCTTTTGCAACAGTTGGGCCTGGATGTCGAACTCTTCGCGGGTGACGAGATCCAGGCGCGAGAACGTCTGGGCCATGAACGCCTTCATATTGCGCTCGATATCCGCTGCCGGACTGCGCGCAATCAAATCTGAGAGGTTCTTTTGAAAGTCTTCGACCCATTCGTTTCGGTTGATCATGAGCTTCTCCTGTGCTGATTGCGTTAGTGTATAGAAAAACGGGCGCCTCGCGCCCGTTTTTGCCTGCCTGATCGAGATATCTCAATTGCTGCGAGACTCGCTGGCATTGCTGGTGGCGCTTCCGCCGCCTTGGCCGATGGATTCCTGAATGGCCTCGTCAGCACGTGCTGCGCCGTCACGAATTGCCTGCCCCATCTGGGACATGCGCTCGCCGGTCGCATCACGCAACTCACCTGCTTTTTCTCCGGCGGCGTGAGCGGCTTCAGTCGCAGATTCCTGCAGGGCCTGACCAGAAGCCGCCAGTTTTTCTGTCAGCCCGGGTTCAGTCGATGACTGGGACGCCTCCGGTACGGGATTCAAAGGATCGCCCGCCTCTGGTGTAGCACCGGATGGTGGAGTCGAAGGCTCGACCGGAGGCGGCGTCGTGCCGGGAGCAGATGGCGTTGCAGGCACGCTCTCCATGGGGGCGGTGTCGGGCGCCGGAGTCACTTTTTCAACCGGCGCATCCGCAGCCTGATCCGATTCGTCCGAGCAAGCGGCAAGCATGCCAAGCGATAGTGCTGCAGTGATGGCAAGTGCGAAGGGGGTGCGTCGTATTTCCATAACTTCCTCTCTACTTGTATCGCCGGATGTGCAGCAGCGCTGCCACGGCGAAGAATGAATTCAGGCAGTTGTTACAAAACCGCCCTTATTTCGATTCTATCGACGCAGCCAGGCATGGCGAGCCCACTATGTAAGCCAACATTTCCGCCCTTGCCAGCGCGTGGACGCCCCTCGTCCCCATCTGCCCCAGGTAAATAGAGATCGGGTAAACCCTAGCAAGGCCATCGGTTCTCTCGACCCTGGACACAAAATAAGGGATTCATCTCTGTTCTGTTACATTTGAGGAGAAAAAAACCACAGCACGCTCAGGACACGGTGGCCGGGGCAAAACCCGCCTGCTGTCTTGAAGCCCTGCCGTACATGGGTAATCAGGAAAGATCGTTTAAATCAATGCGCTGCGCCCGATTCAACGCTGTCGCCACTTTGACCCGCAGCGCATTGGAATGCGCCTGGCGAATCTCCTTTTTGACATCCAGCAACTGCTGAGGATGCATGGACA
>JAAZDZ010000100.1 GCA_012512545.1 Alcaligenaceae bacterium
CTCCTTGCCTGCCTCAGCCCCGCCTGCACCCACGGTCAGGCCGGCAGCCAGCAGCGACGCCGCTTTCTTGGGGCCGATGCCTTTCACGCGCTCCGAAACATCTTCCATGGACTCAAAGCGGCCGCCCCGATCACGCTCTTCAATGATGATGGCTGCTGTCTTGGGGCCGATGCCCTTGATTTCCTGAAGCTGCTGCGGCGTGGCCATATTGATGTCCACCGCCAGAGCCATGCCGGGCAGCAACAGGCTGGCGGCCAGCAGCAAGCCCCGCAGTACCGGATTCACGCCCCGACGCGGCCTTCCCGCTTCGGGGGCTGGCCGGGATACGTGGCCCGAGGGCCGACGCGCAGGAGACTGCGCGCTGGCAACGCGCTGCCGGGTGCGGCGGGACGGACGCCGCCAGGCGGCAGGCTGAGGCGATGCAACAGTAGGTTCCAGAAACGGATTCATGAGTGGACTCCTGAACAGGAAGCCCCTGACCGCAGGCGGGATTGCCGACGGCCGGAACTTCAGCTCCATGATGGAACAAGGGCCGGACACTGAACATGCCCGGCCCCAGCAGAAGTCCATGAGTAGAGATACGCAGGGAACCTTATGCCCCTTGCTTATTGTTGCGCCAGCAAACGTTCCACATACTGCGCCACGCCTGTCTGCACATCGCGGAAGGGCTTGTCATAGCCCGCCGCCCGCAACTGCGTGAGATCCGCCTGCGTATGGCTCTGATAGCGGCCTTTGAGATCGTCGGGGAAGGGAATATAGCGCAGCAGCCCTTCCTTGACCTGTTCTTCCAGACTGAGCGGCGCCTCGCCTGCCTGGCGTCGAATGGTGTTGACCACGCTGGACGCCACATCGTTGAATGGCTGCGCGCGGCCCGTGCCGCAATTGAAGATGCCTGACACCTCGGGGTGATCAATGAAGTGCAGATTCACTGCAACGACGTCGTCCACGTGAATGAAGTCGCGCATCTGGCCGCCATCGGCATAGCCATCCCAGCCGCCAAACAGGCGCACGTGGCCGTCTTTCTGGAATTCGTTGAAGTTATGGAAGGCAACAGAAGCCATGCGGCCCTTATGCTGTTCCTGCGGACCATATACATTGAAATAGCGCAGCCCCACCACGGGCGCGGCCAGCTCACGCATGCGGCGCCTCAACACCTGATCAAACAGATATTTGGAATAACCGTAGACGTTCAGCGGCCCTTCATTGGCCGGGTCTTCGGCATACACAGGCCCGGCGCCATACACGGCAGCCGACGACGCATACACAAAGGGAATGCGCTGCTGCTGACAAAGCTCGAACAATTCCAGCGTGACCTGGTAGTTATTGTCCATCATGTAGCGGCCATTGCGTTCCGTGGTGTCGGAACACGCCCCCTGATGCAACACCGCTTCCACACTTGACAGATCGCCCTGACGCACCCGCAGGCGGAAATCGTCTTTATGCTGATAGTCGGAAATCTCGCAGCCCACAAGGTTGCGAAACTTATCGCCTTCGGTGAGATCGTCCACCACCAGAATGTCGGTATAACCACGACGATTCAGGCCGCGAACAAGATTGCTGCCTATGAAACCGGCGCCTCCGGTCACCACGATCATGATAGTTCTCCTGCTGTAACGACAGACGTACCCAGTTTGCCAACCACAATGCCTCCGGCGCGGTTGGCCCAATACACGGCGGATTGCCAGTCCAAACCGGCGGCGCGTGCCACCGAAAGCGTCGCCAGCACCGTGTCGCCCGCGCCAGACACATCGAAGACTTCATGTGCCTGGGCATCAATATGGTGCCGCCCTTCTGCTGAAAACAAGGTCATGCCCTGCTCGGAGCGCGTAATCAGCAAAGCTTCGAGCTCAAGCCGGGCGCGCAGCGCCTGGGCGCGGGATTCGAGGTCGGCTTCATCCTTCCAGGCCCCTACTGCCTGCGACATTTCCAGGCGGTTGGGAGTGATCATGGTCGCCCCCGTATAGCGGGCATACTCATGCCCTTTGGGATCGACCAGAACCGGCACTCCCGCTTCACGGCAAACCGCAATCAGGTCCTGGACGCGATCCAGGCAACCCTTGGCGTAATCCGACAGGACAACGATGTCGTGGTGCGCCACAATCCCGCGCATGTCTGCCATCAGGGTAGCCAGCCCGCCATCGTTGGGGCGCTCTTCAAAATCGACCCGCAAAAGCTGCTGCTGACGTCCCATTACGCGCATTTTGAGCGTAGTGGGCATGGAGGCATCTACCACCAGCCGGGCGTCAATGCCTTCTTCGCGCGCCAGCGATGCAACTTGTTCTCCCGCCTCGTCTGCGCCTACCAGCCCCATGAGGGTGGCCTGCGCTCCCAGTGCGCTGATGTTGCGGGCGACGTTGGCCGCACCGCCCAGACGGTCTTCGCGGCGCGCCACGCGCACCACCGGCACCGGAGCCTCGGGGGAAATACGATCGACCTCGCCAAACCAGTAGCGGTCCAGCATGACATCACCGATCACCAGAATTTTTGCGGCGTTTGCGCGCTCTACCGGAAAGTCCATTATTTTATTTCTTCAAGGCGTCGGGGCTGATACGTTTCCCAAGAGTTGCAGCCCGGACATTGCCAATAAAAATGCCGCGCTTCAAAGCCGCATGTCTGGCAGGCATAGCGGTCGAGTCGCTGTGTATGACGGTGAATGATGGAACGCAGCAAAGTGAAATCGGCACCGGCAGCGATTTCGAGCACGGCGGATGGGTCCGCCTGGGCAGGATCGGCATCGCTCTCGTTTGCCTGTCTTGCGTAATCGAGGGGTCGCTTCTCGCCCGCCGCCAGCTCCACTTCCAGCAGGCGATCCAGGCCCAGCATGGAAGGCTGCGCCCGCAGCGCTTCGCGAGCGAACGCCCAGGCCGGCCGATGGCCCTGCTGGCTGCGAATTTCGCGGAACACCACATTGAAGACATCCAGTGCCGGATAGCGGGTGTAGTGGTCGCGCAGCAATTGCAAGCCTTCCGACGCCTGGCCCAGCTTGCGATAGGATTCCAGCATATCGGCAGCCACCAGGCTGGCATAGGCCGGGGCGATGTCCAGCACAGAAACCAGATATTTGCACTGGTCTTCTACGCTGCCGCGCAAAATAGCCAGTCGCGCCCGCAAAATGGCGATGCGCACCTCGGATGCGGCGCTGCCTTCTTCCTTGCGTAATTCGCGCGCGGCGTTGTCAGCGGCATCCAGCGCCTGCCCGGCATGCTCCATATGAGGGGGCTTGGTCGCCATGGCGGCCTCGGCCATTTCGCAGTGGTAATGAACCAGTTGCGGCACCGGTTCGTCAACCAGCGCCCGCAGCCGTTTGACGGACTCAATGGCGCGCGGCCAGTCATGCACGGATTCATAAATGCGTATCAGCGCCCGCACGGCCGGCACAGCGTAGCGGGTATCGAGCACGGCCTCGAAAGCCTGTTCGGCGCGATCCAGCATGCCTGCCTTGAGGAAATCCTGAGCCAGTTCGTGCTGCGCCGCTTCGCGGTCGGCCTGAGGAAGATCTGAGCGCGACAGCAGGCTTTGATGCACGCGTATGGCCCGTTCCATTTCACCCCGCCGCCGGAACAGACTGCCCAAAGCAAAATGCAGCTCGGTGGTTTCCGGGTCGAGCTTGGCGACTTCCACGAAAGCATCAATGGCACGATCGGGCTCTTCGTTCAAAAGAAAATTCAGACCCTTGAAATAGGAGCTTGGCAGGGAGCGCGTTTCGGACAGCATCTGCCGGAAGTCCACCCTGGCGGCAATCCAGCCCAGAGCGAATAACAGCGGCACGAAAATGAGCCACCAAGTTTGAAAATCCACGTATTTACTCTCTTTGTGGCAGACGACTTACAGCGGCGCCAGCGGGGCGACGGTTTCAGGTGCGACGGCAGCTTCCTGAGGCGCTGCAGGCTGCCTGGTTTTTTCTTCGAGACGGGTCATTTCACGACGCAGGCGCGCAGCTTCGCGGCGACGGCGCACGATGACAGGGGTTGTGATCAGCACGCCAAACAGCGCCCCCAGCACAAACACCGCCAGCATGACGACAATCAGCGGCACATCGGTGACCACATGATCGGCAAAGAAGCTGACATCGACCGGCCTCGTGTTCTTGAGCGCGAACAGCAGGACAATCACGAATACGGCCAGCCGTAGAATCCAGACCAGATACCGCATAGAACACTCCAGGAATGCAGAATGCCTCAATTGTACGAGGAAAAGAAAACTCCCGGCCCCGAAACTGCCGGTTTACGCCGGAAGATTTCAGGAACGGGAGTTTCAAGGCTTGAAGCGGGCCAACACCCGCCGCGTCAGTCAATATTCACTGACGTGGCGGTCGAGACTCGATGGCTGGCTGCCGGTTTCGCTGGCGGATTCTTCGCGCCAGGCGGAATCGACACGTTCGCGTAATTCCTTGCCCGCCTTGAAGTGAGGCACATGCTTGCCAGGCACCATCACTTTTTCGCCGGATTTGGGGTTACGCCCAATGCGTGGCGAACGCTCTGACAGGGAAAAACTGCCAAAACCACGAATCTCGATACGTTGGCCTGCGACCAATGCCTGAGTCATGGCCTCAAGCATGGTCTTGACCGCAATATCCGTGTCGCGAACCGCCAACTGCGGATAGCGGCCGGCGAGTATCGCAATCAACTCAGACTTGGTCACGCAATTAACCGTCGTCGCGAGCTTGATCAAGCTTGGCCTTCAGCAGCGCGCCCAGGTTGGTGGTACCGGACGATGCGCTGGCTTCGGACATGCGCTGGATGGTGCTGGCAGTCTCGGCGCTTTCGCGGGCCTTGATCGACAGTTGGATAGAGCGTGTCTTGCGATCGACGTTGAGAATCATGGTTTCGATCTCTTCGCCTTCCTTCAGGACAGTCGTGGCGTCTTCGACGCGGCCAACCGCCATTTCAGAAGCACGCAGATAGCCTTCGACATCAACCGACAGGGTCACGACCGCGCCCTTGGGCTCGACCGACTTGACCACACCCTGAACCACGGCGCCCTTGTCGTAAGTGGCAACGTAGTTGTTGAAGGGGTCGCCTTCCAGCTGCTTGACGCCCAGAGAGATGCGTTCTTTGTCAGTGTCGATGGCCAGAACCACGGCGTCGATCTCATCGCCCTTCTTGTAGTTGCGCACGGCTTCTTCGCCGGACTCGCTCCAGGACAGATCGGACAAGTGAACCAGGCCGTCGATGCCGCCAGGCAGACCAACGAACACGCCGAAGTCGGTGATCGACTTGATGGCGCCATGGACTTTATCGCCGCGCTTGAAGTTGATGGAGAACTCTTCCCATGGGTTGGCACGGCACTGCTTCATGCCCAGCGAAATACGGCGACGGTCTTCGTCGATTTCCAGAACCATGACTTCGACTTCTTCGCCCAGGGTAACCACCTTGCGCGGATCGACGTTTTTGTTGGTACAGTCCATTTCGGAAACGTGTACCAGACCTTCGATGCCGTCCTCGACCTCAACGAAAGCACCGTAGTCGGTCAGGTTGGTGACCTTGCCGAACAGGCGGGTGCCTTGCGGGTAGCGGCGGGCC
>JAAZDZ010000101.1 GCA_012512545.1 Alcaligenaceae bacterium
CCCTGGGTGCGTCTGCCTATTCAGCCGCCATCTTCCACTTGATGACGCATGCTTTCTTCAAGGCGCTGCTCTTCCTGGGGGCGGGTTCGGTCATCATCGGCATGCACCATGATCAGGACATTCGCAACATGGGCGGCCTGCGCAAATACATGCCCATTACCTGGATCACCTTCCTCATTGGTACGCTGGCGCTGGTCGGCACGCCGTTCTTCTCGGGCTTCTATTCCAAGGAACAGATCATCGAGGCGGCCGGGGCAGCCAATGTCTGGGGCGCAGGCTTCGCTTACTACGCCACCCTCATTGGCGTGTTCGTCACCTCGCTGTATTCCTTCCGGGTTTATTTCCTGGTGTTCCACGGCCCTGAACGCTTCCGCAACCCGCCGCATCCGCAAGATCATGGCCACGGCGGTCATCACAATGCCGGCGACCCCACAGAATCTCCGTGGGTGGTCACGCTGCCGCTGGTGGTGCTGGCTGTGCCTTCGGTGGTGGCAGGCTTCATGTTTGCCGGGCCCATCCTGTTTGGCAGCTTCTTCGATGGCGTGATCACGGTATCGCCTGAACACCCCGCACTGGCTACGCTGGCCAGCCACTGGCACGGTTGGATGGCCTATGCGCTGCATGGCTTCGTTACGGTGCCGTTCTGGCTCATGGTTGCTGGTCTGGTGGTCGCCTGGTACTGCTACGTGGTCAATCCGGCGCTGCCTGGCAAGATTTACAGCGCGTTCTCGGGGCTCAACCGTATTCTCGAGAACAAGTACTACGCCGACTGGTTCAACGAACAGGTCATTGCGCGTGGTGCCCGTTGTCTGGGTCATGGTTTCTGGAAGGGGGGTGATCGCAGCCTGATTGACGGCCTGGTCGTCAATGGCAGCGCCCGTGTGGTGGGCTGGGTGGCTGCTGTCAGCCGTCACCTGCAGTCCGGCTACATCTATCACTACGCCTTTGCGATGATCATCGGGATCATGGCTTTATTAACCTTTTTCGTGCTGATGGTTCACTGATGGCTAGCGATATGGCGTCTTCTACATTTCCATGGTTAACGCTTGCGATTTTCGTGCCCATCGTTGCCGGCCTGGTGGTTTTGCTGGTCGGCCGCGATGAACGGCCTGAACTTACGCGGGTGTTGTCGCTGGTCGGTGCCGTTCTCGGCTTCTTGGTGACCATTCCGCTGTATACGGGTTTCGACCCCTATACGGCCAACATGCAGTTCGTTGAGCTCACCCCCTGGATCGAAAGCTTTTCGGTCAATTACCACTTGGGGGTGGATGGCATTTCGCTGTGGTTCGTGCTGCTCACTGCCTTCATCACCATCATCGTGGTGCTGGCAGGCTGGGAAGTCATCACCAGCCGTGTCTCGCAGTACATGGGGGCTTTCCTGATTCTGTCGGGCCTCATGATCGGCGTGTTCGCGGCGCTCGATGCCATGCTGTTCTACGTGTTCTTCGAAGCCACGCTCATCCCGATGTATCTCATCATCGGTGTGTGGGGCGGCCCGAATCGCGTGTATGCGGCATTCAAGTTCTTCCTGTATACGCTGCTGGGTTCCCTGCTGATGCTGGTGGCCTTCATCTACCTGTGGCATGTTTCGGGCGGTTCGTTCGACATCCTCACGTGGCACAAGACGGCTCTGGCGCATACCCCGCAGGTTCTCATTTTCCTGGCGCTGCTGGCAGCCTTCGCAGTGAAGGTTCCCATGTGGCCGGTACACACCTGGTTGCCGGATGCCCACGTTGAAGCGCCCACAGGCGGTTCGGTGGTGCTGGCGGCCATCATGCTGAAGCTGGGTGCCTATGGCTTTCTGCGCTTCTCGCTGCCCATCGTGCCGGATGC
>JAAZDZ010000102.1 GCA_012512545.1 Alcaligenaceae bacterium
GGGCGCGCCAGCCGATATCGCGGCGGTATTGCTGACCGTCGAAACGCGTGCGGGTAATGGCGTCGTAAGCAGCCGCCTGCGCGCGCTTGAGTGAATCGCCCAGGGCCGTGACACACAGCACACGCCCGCCGGAGGTCTTGAGTACATCGTCTTCCAGGCGTGTGCCTGCATGAAAGGTCACGCAATCGTCGGTGTCAGCTGCCAGGCGGGTGATGGCGTCGCCCGTGCGCGGTGTGCCGGGATAGTTGGCGGCGGCAATGACAACGCCCAGGGCAGGGCGGCGATCCCATTCGATTTCGGCTTCGGCTTCGTTCAGGCGGCCATCAATGGCCATTTCCAGTGTTTTGCTGAAGTCGCTTTTGATGCGCATCACGATGGGCTGGGTTTCCGGGTCGCCCATGCGGCAGTTGAACTCCAGCACCTTGAGCGAACGGGTCGCGTCAGGGCCAGGGCCGATCATCAGACCCGCATACAGAAAGCCCGCATAAGGCAGGCCATCGCGCGCCATGCCTGCCATGGTCGGGTGGATGACTTCACGCATGATGCGGTTGTGCAGCGCCGGTGAAATGACGGGTGCGGGTGAGTAGGCACCCATGCCCCCGGTATTGGGGCCGTTGTCGCCATCAAGCAGGCGTTTGTGATCCTGGCTGGTGGCCAGGGGCAGCACGTTGCTGCCATCGCACATGACGATGAAGCTGGCCTCTTCGCCGACCAGGCATTCTTCAATCACGACGCGGGCGCCCGCTTCACCGAAACCGCCGCCCAGCATGTCGTCAACGGCACTGTGGGCTTCTTCCAGCGTGGTGGCCACCACGACGCCTTTGCCCGCTGCCAGGCCGTCGGCCTTGATGACGATGGGCGCACCTTGCGCGTCGATGTAGCGATGTGCGGCGGCCGGGTCGGTAAAGGTTTCGTAAGTGGCGGTGGGAATGCCGTGGCGCACCATGAATGCTTTGGCGTAATCTTTGGAGCTTTCCAACTGGGCGGCTTCGCGGATGGGGCCGAAAATCTTCAGACCTGCCGCCTGGAAGGCGTCAACAATGCCTGCCGCCAGGGGCGCTTCGGGGCCGACCACCGTATAGGCGATTTTTTCCTTGCGGGCGAATTCGATGAGGTCGGCGGTATCGGTCAGCGCCACGTTCTGGATTTGCGAGGCGCGGGCAGTGCCGCCATTGCCGGGGGCGACGTAGACCGTCTGGACGCGGGGGGAACGGGCCAGCTGCCAGGCCAGAGCGTGTTCGCGTCCGCCGCCGCCGATGACGAGTAATTTCATTTTGCGTATGGAAAGGGTGGGAGGCCCGGCATGCCGGGCGGGTTTTGAATCAGGAGGGTTGCGCGGCTTCGTCGAATACCGCTGTGGTGTAGACCTGTTGCACGTCGTCGATGGATTCAAGCATGTCGATCAGCTTCTGGGTGCGCTCGGCGTCGTCGCCAGCCAGTTCGGTCTCGTTCAATGCTTTCATGATGATGTCCTGCACTTCCGGTACGAGCTCAGCGGCTTCGAAGGCCGCTTTGACGGCAGCGTAGTCGCCCGGTTCGCAGACGACTTCTATCATGCCGTCTTCATCGGTGATGACATCTTCGGCACCGGCTTCCAGCGCCACTTCCATGACGTTTTCTTCAGAAACGCCTGGAGCGAACAGGAATTGCCCGCAGTGCTTGAACATGAAGGTGACAGAACCATCCTGCCCGAGGTTGCCGCCGTTCTTGTTCAGCGCGTGGCGGACTTCCGCCACGGTGCGAGTGCGGTTGTCGGTCATGCAATCAATCAGAATGGCTGCGCCGCCGGGGCCGTAGCCTTCGTAGCGGACTTCCTCGAAGTTGTCGCCGTCGGCCCCGCCCGCGCCGCGTTGAACCGCGCGCTGGATATTGTCTTTGGGCATGTTGGCTGCGGTGGCTTTGTCCCAGGCCATCCGCAGACGCGGGTTGGCTTCAGGGTCGGCCCCGCCGGCGCGCGCCGCTACGGTGATTTCACGAATGATTTTGGTCCAGAGCTTGCCGCGCTTGGCGTCTTGACGCCCTTTGCGGTGCTGGATATTTGCCCATTTACTGTGTCCGGCCATATGAATAATAAGTAGAAAGCGGGTGTGCTGTTTGATCAGTATGCATATTAACCAAACAGGACAACCAGGTAGACTGATTTTACCGGGAAAACAATTCAAGCTTGCGCCAGGGCCGCCCCTGGCAAGGCCAGTGCTTTGGCGCTGGCGCATGAATTACACTTGCGGCCATTGTGTCCAATTTATACGCGGGGGTCAAAAAAGAGATGATTGAACCAATCAAAGTGGCTCAGAGTTCCGAAGCCCCGGTGCATCTGCTGCCGAAGTATGCCAACCGGCACGGCTGCATTACCGGCGCCACCGGCACAGGCAAAACGGTTTCGCTGCAAGTGCTGGCGGAAGCCTTCAGCCGCATTGGCACGCCCGTGTTCGTTTCTGACATCAAAGGCGACCTTTCGGGCATTTCCCAGGCGGCTCAGCCCAACCCCAAGCTGGCCGAAAGGCTGGAACGCTACGGGCTGGATGAGCCCGTATGGGGCGGTTCACCCGTTGAATTCTGGGACATTTTCGGTGAGCAGGGCCACCCGCTGCGCGCCACGATTTCCGATATGGGCCCCTTGCTGCTGGCCCGCATGCTGGAATTGAACGACACCCAGGAAGGCATTCTGAACATTGTCTTTCGTGTTGCCGACGAAGAAGGGCTGTTGCTCCTCGATCTCAATGATCTGCGCTCCATGCTGCAGGCCGTCAGCGATCGCGCTGCTGAGTTGCGCAGCCGCTACGGCAATATCGCTCCGGCCTCGGTGGGCGCCATCCAGCGGGCGCTGCTGCGCCTGGAAACCCAGGGCGCCGACCACTTCTTCGGCGAGCCCATGCTGGATATTTTCGACCTTATGCGCACCAACGCCTCCGGGCGCGGCGTGGTGAATATCCTGGCGGCAGACCGGCTGATGCAGTCGCCGCGCCTGTATGCCGTTTTCCTGTTGTGGCTGCTGGCCGAGCTTTACGAGAATCTGCCCGAAGTCGGCGATCTCGACAAACCCAAATTCGTTTTCTTCTTCGACGAAGCCCACCTGCTGTTTGACGATGCGCCCAAGGCCCTGGTCGATAAAGTGGAACAGGTCGTGCGGCTGATCCGCTCCAAAGGCGTGGGGGTGTATTTTGTCACCCAGAGCCCTGCTGATATTCCAGATGCCGTGCTGGGCCAGCTGGGTAATCGCGTCCAGCACGCCCTGCGGGCTTTCACGCCGCGCGATCAGCGGGCCGTGCGCACGGCTGCCGAAACCATGCGGCCCAGGCCGGGGCTGGAC
>JAAZDZ010000103.1 GCA_012512545.1 Alcaligenaceae bacterium
ATCGCAATCAGCTGGCCAGCCACGACCGCAATGTCGTGGATGCCGTGCTGTCCATCACCCCGCCCCTGCATCAGGTGCTGGGGCGGATCCAGGCTTGCGCAGCCTTTGCCCAGCGCCCGGAAGCCGACAGCCTGGCGGCCGCCAACAAGCGCATTACCAATCTGCTGAAAAAAGCCGACAGCGACCTCGGAACGGTTGATCCCGCCCTCTACACCGAAGCAGCCGAAAAAGCGCTGGCCGCCTGCATAGAAGAGCTGTCTCCCGTTGCCCGCCAGCAGTTCGAGAACGGTGATTTCAGCGCGTCGCTGGCCACCCTGGCCGGTTCCCGCGCCGCCGTCGATGCCTTCTTCAACGATGTCATGATTATGGTTGACGACCCCGCCGTGCGCCGCAACCGGCTGGCCCTGCTGGAAATGCTGCATCGCAGCATGAATCAGGTCGCCGATATCTCAAGGCTGGCATAGTGAAACTGGTCATTCTCGATCGGGATGGCGTCATTAACGAAGACAGTGACGCCTACATCAAGACGCCAGACGAATGGCAGGCCGTGCCCGGCAGCCTGAACGCGATCGCACGCCTGTCCCGCGCAGGCTGGCGCGTAGTGGTGGCAACCAACCAGTCTGGCCTGGCCCGCGGCTATTTCAGCATGGAGACCCTCAATGCCATCCATGCCAGGATGCGCCGCGAACTGGCGGAAGCCGGTGGCCACCTGGACGCCATCTTTGTCTGCACCCATGGCCCGGATGACGGCTGCCGCTGCCGCAAGCCTGAACCCGGCATGTTCCAGGACATCGCCTGTCGCTACGATATCAGCCTGAAAAACATTCCCGCTGTAGGCGACTCCCTGCGCGACCTCCAGGCCGCCGCATCGCAAGGCTGCGCCCCTTGGCTGGTGCGCAGCGGAAAAGGGCTGCGCACACTGGAAAAAGGTGGCCTGCCTCCCGGCACCGAAGTGCGCGACAACCTGGCTGCCATCGTTGATGACTGGCTGAGGAGTGACTGAAATGGCTTTTCTGCGAGCCCTGTTCTACCAGATTTTCCTGGTCGCCACCGTCATCCCCTACGCCATCATCTGCCTGCTCTGGGCGCCGCTGCCGCTGAATCAGCGCTATCGCCTCACACTCGGCTGGCCGCGCATGGCCATCTGGGCCGCGCGGGTCATTCTGGGCATCAAATGGGAGGTCAAGGGGTGGGAAAACCTGCCTGACAGCGCAGCCGTCGTGCTGTCCAAACACCAGTCCGCCTGGGAAACCATGTTTCTGGCTGCCCACCTGCCGCGCGATGTCTGCTTCGTCTACAAACGCGAGCTGCACCGCATACCGTTCTTCGGGTGGGGGCTGGCCTTGTTGCGCATGATTCCCATCGACCGCGCCAAGGGCCGTG
The DNA here is from genome assembly GCA_012512545.1 of Alcaligenaceae bacterium. GTDB lineage: Bacteria > Pseudomonadota > Gammaproteobacteria > Burkholderiales > Burkholderiaceae_B > Yanghanlia. The sequence continues at coordinate 1,384 of JAAZDZ010000103.1, forward strand.
ATGCCGTGGATCAAGTCATCCGCGTGGGCCAGAAACGGCTTGAAGAAGGCCGCTGGCCCTTGCTGTTTCCAGAAGGCACCCGGGTGGCGCCGGGCGAGGCCGGACGCTACAAAATGGGCGGCGCCCTGCTGGCCAAAAAAGCCGAAGCGCCCATCATTCCTGTTGCGCACAATGCCGGCGAATGCTGGCCGCGCCGCGCATTTCTCAAGAAACCCGGCACCGTCACGGTTTCCATCGGGCCACTCATCCACACCAAAGGCCGCAGCGCGGCGGAACTCAACCGCGAAGTCGAAGCCTGGATCGAAGGCGAAATGCGAGTCTTGAACCCGGAGCGCTATGACAGCGTCTGAGCAGCTTGCGCTGTTTGAAAGCGCTTCTCCGACGGCTTCGCCCCAGCACACTGAAACCGTGCAGCCCGCCCCGGTTTCCCCCCCTGCGGAAGCGATCGGCGCGCCGCAACCTGCCGTGCCCATCCGCCGCCCGGCCACACTGCCCGCAGGCTGCCGATGGCTGGAAATCGACACGCCTTCGCAGACGATCGGTTTCATGTTGCGCACTTCACGGCGCAAGACCGTCGGGCTCACTATCAACGATGACGGCCTGGTGGTTACCACCCCTGCCTGGGTGCCGCGCAAGCAGCTTGCCGAAGTGGTGCGAGCCAAAGCGCCCTGGATTCTGCGCAAGCTGCGCGCCCTGCACGAACGCCAGCAGCATCTGGCGACTTCCGATGCCTGTTGGCGCCACGGCGGCCAGTTCCCGTACCTGGGGGTGTATGTGGCGCTGGCCATCCGCCCCGAAATCGGCTCGCCCCATTTCAGCGGCGATGCTTCCCGGCCCAGCAGTGAAGATACCTTATCGCTGCCCTTGCAGGCCGACAGCAGCCCTGACCGCATTCGCGAACGCGTCTATGCCTGGCTGCAGCAGCAGGCTTCAGTGCGTTTCGAAGCCCGCCTGGCTCATTATTGCCGCATGGCCGATGTCACCCTGCGCAACTGGCGGATGTCGGCTCCCAATGGCCGCTGGGGCTCATGCAGCAGCGATGGCCGCATCATGCTGAACTGGCGGCTGATACACTTCTCTGCAGATGTCGTGGATTACGTCGTGGCGCATGAAGTCGCCCATCTGCGGCATATGAATCACGGGCCGGACTTCTGGCGCGAAGTGGGCAGGCTCCACCCGGATTTCGCCCAAGCGCGCCTGGCCCTCAAACCTCATCACCCCGGCAGCCTGCCTTTGCTTTGAGCGCAGTCTGCCTCAGAATTTTAGGAGTATTCCATGCGTATTCTGCATACCATGCTGCGCGTCGGCGATCTTGAAAAATCCCTGGATTTCTACACCCAGGTTCTGGGTATGCGCCTGCTGCGCCGCCGCGATTACCCCGATGGCAAGTTCACACTGGCTTTTGTCGGCTACCAGGATGAGTCCGAAGGCGCCGTGCTCGAACTCACGCACAACTGGGACACCTCTTCGTACAACCTGGGCAATGGCTATGGGCATATCGCTCTGGAAGTCGAAGATGCCTACAAAGCGTGCGAAGACATCAAGGCGCGCGGCGGCAAGGTCACCCGCGAAGCCGGCCCCATGATGCACGGCAAGACCATTATCGCTTTTGTGGAAGACCCCGACGGCTACAAGGTCGAGCTCATCCAGCGCGACTCACACGTCGATTAACCCGACACTTCTCCCCTTAATGCAGAGATGACGGCGGCTTCGGCATCTTCCAATGCCTTGGCCTGTGCGTCGGTCAGCCCTCCCCTCTCATGGGCCAGCCGCCAGTCGCTCACGCCCGCCTGCTTGATCTGTTCGCGCAGGTCGTGCACATTGACCACACACTCGTACGCTTTCTCAAGCGCGCCCAGATGGCGCAGGCCATGATTGGCCCAGACGGTTCCCACCAGGCGTTCGCGCGTGTCGGAAGGCGTCAGCAAGCGTTCCGCGCACGCCAGGGTGACCGCATCATCGGGCGCAGCCGCCCGCATGCCAGGCGGCAACAGCAGGCCCTTGAGCGCGGCACCCGCCACAGACACCTTGAAATTCTTCAGCACGCCAGCCAGCAGAACATCAATAGCCTGGTAGGTATCGGCAGCGCACCATTCCACCAACGGCAGGTCGGCATCGTGGCGCCCATCTTCCTGCCAGCGCCTGAGCACCGCGCATAAAGACATGAGCCGCGCCAGCACGCGCAGCAGTCGTTCCAGACCTGGCTCATTGCTTGCCTGTATCGGCCTGACTCCCGGCTGCAGGGCCTCGACCAGCACGGCCAGCGCAGCGGCATAGCGGTTCACGCGCCGGTAGTGAGGCGCAACAGGCCCAAGCAAACGGGGAGTGGGCGACAGGCGGCCCGCCGTCCAGGCCCGGCCTGTGGCGCGCAGCAATGTGCTGCAGGCCAGGGTGGCATGTTTCCAGATCAGGCGATCAAAGGCGGCACAACCGGCATCGGTGTCGGGCAGCTCAAGCGCCTCCAGTTCCTGGGTGAGATAAGGGTGCACGCGCAACATGCCCAACGCCAGCACCCTGGTATGGCGGGCCTGTGCCGCCAGCGCATCCAGGCCGAAAAGCGAGGGCAGCAGTTCGTGCAGGCTTTCCTGCCATTCCGCCAGCGCCAGCGAAGGCCCGGCGCCGCCGAGCAGATCCATGCTGTCGCCCATCGCGCTGCGGACATCCTCGAAAATGCTGATATCGAACAATGCTGCCGCCAGTACGGGGCGATAGCCGAGATCCAGGCCCGCACACAGAAAGCGCCGCCCGGCCTCAACGCGATAGGTGATGGCCGCCAGACGGCCCAGGCGGCTGCGCGCGCCCAGCATTTCGCAGCCTGTGCCGTCGCCCTGCAGCTTCAGCATGGCGCTGGATGCGTGACCCGCCAGGGACACCGTGGCCGCTGACAAGGCGGGCATGGCAATGCCTTTGGCCACCGATTGCGCCGCCAGCAGGGCGGGCAGCCCCTGGTCAATGGCATCGGACTCGCCCAGCAAGGCCGACAATGGCAGTTGCACATCACGCCCGTCAAATGAGCCGCCCCGCGCCATTTCAGGCATCTGGACATCCGCCCCCGCATCGGCAGAGCGGCTGGCAACCCGCCCCATGCAGCCGTCTGACCGGTGGTGCATGACCCCGGAAGCCCCGGTATCGACCAGGGCGACGCACACGCCGCGTTCGCCCGCCGGGCCCAGCAGGCCGTCGGGGTCGTGCAGGCGAAAGGGCAGCACCAGCAGGCCCGGCCGCGGGCCGGGCGCATACCGGGCGCCTCTCCAGTTGAGGCGTAATACCGTATCGCCTTCATCGTCACGGCGCAGCACGACTCCCGTTGCCTGGATGGGCACAATATCGTTTTCCACCACGAAAGACGCAATGGCAGCGCAGGCGCTGCCCTCTGCCAGGCGGGGAAACCATTGTTCGCGCTGCTCAGATGTGGCGGCAACCCGCAACAACGCCGCCGGGCCGAACACAAAACGGGCAGCAAGCACGTAAGCCGTGGAAACCGATCGCAGAGCCACCCGGCGCAGCACCTCGGACTGCGCCCAGGCGCTCAAGCCCTGTCCGCCATATTCAACCGGCACCGCCATGCCTTCAAAATGCTCTGCCTTGAGCATGCCCCATAAATCCGGGCCGGACAGGTTTTCGTCCTGGTTGGTGGCCTGCTCAAGACGGGCACACAGGCGCGCAACGGCGCCATCGAGAAATTCTGTTTCCCTGACGGACAGCGCGGCGGGGCGCACATAAGTCAGCGCGCCCCAATCGGGCCGCCCCGACAACAGTTGAGATTCCCACCAGGCGTCACCGGATGACAGCACATGGTGCTGAAACTGTATAAGCGGCGTCACGCCATTGCGTACGCGTCGATACAAAGGCTCCGTCAGCCAGCGACGCCGCCACGCATTCCAGTCCATGCTTTCCTACTCCTAAAGTATGATGCTCACACGCCACGCTCCCTGCTTGCCGCTGACATCGCAAGCACCGCACGGTTCGTGTCATTATTATGGCTTATGCTCAACACGCTCTGGCTTGCCTTCTTCGTTGTCTCCATGGTCGCTGCGCTCTTCCAGTGGCTGGTGTTGCACGATCCCGACGTTTTTTCCCGCATTGTCGCCGCTCTGTTCGAAATGGCCGGCCTGTCAGTGGAAATCATGGTGCTGCTGTTTGGCACCCTGACCCTCTGGATGGGCTTTCTGCGCATCGCTGAAGCCGCTGGCCTGGTGCAAGGACTGGCGCGGCTGCTGGCCCCGCTGTTTCACCGGCTGATGCCGGACGTGCCGCCCGGCCATCCGGCCCTGGGGCTCATCACCATGAATTTCGCCGCCAACGGCCTGGGCCTGGACAACGCCGCGACCCCCATCGGGCTGCGCGCCATGCATGCCCTGCAAAGCCTCAACCCGGAGCCGCGCACAGCCACCAATGCGCAAATCCTGTTTCTGGTGCTGAACGCCTCGTCGCTCACCTTGCTGCCCGTCACCATCTTCATGTACCGGGCCCAGCAAGGCGCCGCCGAACCCGCCCTGGTGTTTCTGCCGATTCTCCTGGCCACCAGCGCCTCTACCCTGGCCGCCCTGCTGTCAGTGTCCCTCATGCAGCGGCTGCGCCTGCACGACCCCATTGTGCTGCTGTGGCTGGCGGGTACGGCTCTGGTGATCGGCGGGCTGATGGCTCTGCTGGCGGGCATGGGCGCCGCCGCCATCAGCGCAACATCCAGTCTGCTGGGCAATCTGGTGCTGATCTCCATCATCGTGCTGTTTCTGGTGTGCGGAGCCATCAAGAAAGTGCCGGTGTATGAATCCTTCGTGGAAGGCGCCAAGGACGGCTTCGATGTCTCCAAGAACCTGCTGCCCTACCTGGTCGCTATGTTGTGTGCGGTCGGGGTGCTGCGTGCATCGGGCGTGCTGGACATGCTGTTGACGGGCATCCGCGAAGCCACGCTGTGGGCAGGGCTGGACGCGCGCTTTGTCGATGCCTTGCCCACCGCCCTGGTCAAACCGTTTTCCGGCAGTGCAGCGCGCGCCATGCTGATTGAAACCATGCAGCACTTCGGTGTGGACAGCTTCCCCGCCCTGCTGGCGGCCACTATGCAAGGCAGCACGGAAACCACCTTCTATGTGGTGGCGGTGTATTTCGGCGCGGTGGGCGTACAGCGCGTGCGCCACACCATAGGCTGCGCACTGCTGTCCGACCTGGCGGGCATTCTGGCGTCAATCGCCGTGTGCTACTGGTTTTTTACCTGAGGCGGCCCGCTTCCACCAGCTGATCCGACATGGCCATGAACTGCGCCGGGCTGACAGCCTCGGCACGGTCAGTGGGGGCGATGCCCAGAGCATCCCAGTCGATATCGACGGCCCAGTCAGCCAGTACGCGGCGCAGCATCTTGCGACGCTGCGAGAAAGCCTGCGTCACTACCTGGGCGAACGCGGCCTCGCTGCGCGGGCGCGGGCGATCATCGGGCAGAGGAATCATGCGCACCACTGAAGACACCACCTTGGGCGGCGGGTCGAAGGCATCGGGCGCGACATCGAAAAGTTTTTCCATGGCGTAACGCGCCTGCAGCATGATGGACAGGCGCCCGTAATCGCTGCTGCGCGGCTCAGCCACCATGCGATCAATGACTTCGCGTTGCAACATGAAGTGCTGGTCGCGCACCTGACCGGCGTACTGCACCAGATGGAACAGCAGCGGACTGGAAATGTTGTAGGGCAGGTTGCCGACAATGCGCAGCGACGCACCCAGCGCGGAAAAATCCACGGTCAGGGCATCTGCTTCCACTACATTCAGTCGGCCAGGCTCCCATGCGCTGCGCAAACGCGCCGCCAGATCGCGGTCGAGTTCCACAACGGTGAGGCACTTCACTGATTGCAGCAATGGCCCCGTCAGCGCCGACAGGCCCGGCCCGATTTCCACCATGGAATCGTCGGCCTGCGGGCGGATGGCGCGCACAATCTGGTCGATCACGCCTGCATCGACCAGAAAATGCTGCCCAAAGCGTTTACGTGCCTGATGGGCCATGTTCAGCGGCGCTGCGCGTTACGATTGGCTTGCGGGTCCAGCCGGTTATCCACATAGGCTTCGCCATACAGTTCATTCAGCCACTGATCGACCGCAGGCTCAATGCGCCGCTGGAAGAGAAGCTGACGGGCCTGCATGCGCTGGTATTCCTGCCCCATATCCTGGTTGCGGCGTTCCAGCACTTCGACAATGTGCCAACCGAATGGCGATTTGAAGGGTTCGCTGATTTCGCCTGGCTGCAACGCATTCATGATCTGCTCAAAGGCGGGCACGGTTTCGCCTGGCGAGAGCCAGCCAAGGTCGCCGCCTTGCGGTGCCGTTGCGTCATCCGAATGACGACGCGCCATTTCCTGGAAGGATTCGCCTCCCAGCAGACGATCGCGCAGCTGGCGCAAAC
>JAAZDZ010000104.1 GCA_012512545.1 Alcaligenaceae bacterium
CGCTTATAGAAGGACTATGCGCTCATCTATAAAAACAGCAGCTCGCATCAGGAGTCAAAACGATGGTGGATTCTATCTCAAGCAATATGGCCATGCCTCTGTCAGGAATGGCCGATGCTGCGGCAACCCCGCAGCGCCCAGAACCTGCTGTGCAGGTTACTCACGCTGAAAGCGCCCGCAACGGGGGCAATGCAACCAGCGGAGATCACAGCGCCGGTACGGGCGAAGACGCCTTTGAAGAAATCAACGCGGCGATGCAAGCCTGGGATACCGGCATGCGTTTTGAAATCGACGAAGACACCCAGCAGCTGGTCGTGTCGGTCATCGACAGCAAAACCGGCGATACCCTGCGGCAGATCCCCAGCGAAGAAGTGCTGCATATTGCCAAGATGGTCGCGCAGTTCCAAGGGAAACTCATCAACGTCAAGGCTTGAGCCCTGACACCCACAAACGGGCGAAGTGCCGGGCCATTGAAGGCTTGTCGTCCAGAATGAATCAAACAGGTTTCGCCCATAATAGGCGGATACGGAGTAAGCCATGTCTACACCCATTTCATCCATCGGCGTCGGTTCGGGTCTTCCGCTCAACGAGCTGCTGGAAGACTTGCGCAGAGCAGAAAACGCCCCTCTGGCCGCCTTGCAAACACGCGCCGATAAAGAATCCGCGCGTTTTTCCGCTTACGGCACCCTCAAGTCGGCACTGGATGCCGTCTCCAGCGCGGCACAGGCCCTGGGTAAAGGCGAAACCTTCCACGCAGTAAAGGCCAACGTCACTGGCGACACCTTCACGGCCACTGTAAATGCCGGCGCAGGCGCCATCTCGGGCAATCACAGCATCACCGTCGACCAGCTGGCCAGCGCCCAGGTCATGGCCAGCGGCCGCGCCACCCTTGAAGACAGCACCAAGCCTGTCGCGGCAGACGCCACCGGCACCGTCAACGCCACCGGCACCGTCAACCTCAGCTTCACCGTGGGTACGGGCGCTGCCGCCACCACCCATCCCCTGTCGGTCAATGCCAACGCGTCGCTGCAAGATATTGCCAAGGCCATCACCGACGACGCCGATCTCAACTTCAGCGCCACCCTGATGAACGACGGCGAAGGCTTCCGCCTCATTATTTCTTCCAATGAAACAGGGGATGCCAACACCATCACCGGCATCAGCGTAGCGCTTGCCGAAGGCGGCACGGGCGACATCTCCAGCCTGGAAAACATCCTTGCCTACGATGCCGACAACGCAGATCCCGATGGCATGAATACCACGGTTCCGGGCCAGAACGCCAAAGCCACCATCAACGGCATCGAGGTCACATCCCAGGGCAACGTGCTGGAAGACGCCATTCAGGGCGTCACCATCACGCTCAACAAGGAAGCTGCCGCAGGCGCCCAGCCCGATTCCCTGCAACTGTCGCGCAACGATGCCGTCGCCACCACGGCGGTCAACAATTTCGTCAGCGCCTACAACGCGCTGCAAAGCACCATCAAATCCCTGACATCCTACGATGTCGATGCCCAGGAAGGCGCGGCGCTCAGTGGCGACAGCCTTGCCCGGCGCGCTCAATCGCAAATGCGCGACGCCCTCAACGGCCTGGCTGCCAATGGCGTCACGCTTTCGTCTATCGGCATCACCACCGATCACACCACGGGCAATCTGGTTGTAGACGACAAAAAACTCAACGCCGCCCTGACCGAAAACCGGGCGGGTGTCGAACAGCTGTTCGCAGGCGAAGCGGGGCTGAGCAAACGCGTCACCTCAGCCGCCGAAGTATTCACCAAGAGCGATGGCCTGATCAAAACCTCGCAAGATGGCATCGAACGCACGCTGAAGCTGCTGGAAAACCAGTACGACACCACCCAGGACCGCATCAACCAGAAAATGGAAACCTATCGCCGCCAGTTTGTGCAGCTCGACTCTTTCATGGCTCAAATGAATGGTGTCAGCTCCTACCTGACTACGCAGCTTTCCATGCTGAACAATCTGAGCAACAGCAACAAGCAGTAACCTGAACATGACTTATGCCCCACCCCGCGGTCTTCGCCGTCATTCTGCAAACGCGTATGCCAGCGTGGGCCTGGAAACCCAGGTTCTCAGCGCATCCCCCGAACGCCTCATCACACTGCTGTTTGATGGTGCGCTCTCGGCCATCGCGAAAGCGCGGCTGCATATGCAGCTAGGCAATATCGCGGAACGGGGCATGGCCATTTCCAAAGCCATCGACATCGTCGATTCCGGCCTCAAGGCTTCTGTTGATCGGGAATCGGGCGGAGAACTCGCCACCAATATGGTTGCCACTTACGAAGTGGTATTGCACCATCTGATGCAAGCCAACCTGCATGCCGACGAAGAAAAACTCACCCTCGCAGAAACCGTACTCAAAGAAATCAGTTCCGCCTGGCGTGAAGCCTGCGACACGCCGCAGGAACACCCCTCTGTGCAGGTTCGCTCATGAATTCTCAACACGACATCCTGAGCCACTACCAGGTCATTGCCCAACTCTCCAGCCGCATGCTGACCGAAGCGCGCGCCAGCCGCTGGGATGCAGTATTCGCTTTGGGCGAACAGTATCACGAAGCGGTTGAAGCCCTGCGCAACCTCAATCTGCAATCCCTTGAAGAGCGCGAAGCCCGCAAGGAACTGCTGACGCAGATTCTAGACGACGATGCCAACATCCGTCGCCTGGCCATGCCTGAACTGGAGCGCCTGTCGGGCCTGCTGGGCAATGTCAAACGCCAGCACCGCGTGCTGCGCACCTATTCAGGCACACTGGCCTGAGCTGTATCATGAGTGTTAGCGGTCCGTCGCCGCTTGGCACCCTGATGGTGCAACGCGTCGAAGGCACGATGGGCGTCAACGTCGCCCAGCAGGCCAATATCACAACAGGCGCAAGACCTGATGCCGTCACTCAGCCCGGCCAGCCCGATAAAACCGATGCGGCCAAAAATCTCCCTCCAAAAGAACAGGAGGCTGCCCGGCAGCCCCAAGGGCGCCAGAGCGGTCTGGCCGCGCTGGCGCGCAACGACCCGGAAATAGCCCGGCTGCTGGCGGCGCGCAACGCGCCCATGACAGCCTACACGGCTTCCGCTCCCACCACCCTGGGGCAAACTGCCAAAACCATTCTGGCCCTGTTTCAGCTGTTTCCCGATGCGCGGCCCGCCGTCACCGGGCGGACGCCATTACTCAGCCACGCACCCGGCCAGCAGGCGGCCACAGGGCAAAACGCAGCTGCTGCACCCGGCGCTGCGGGAGGAACCACAGCGGCCAATCCCGCCGCAGGCAACCTTGACCCGCGCGCGGTCGAAGCCCTGATGCAGCGCGCCGCAGGCGGCGGCCAGGCAAGCACCCAACTTGCCACCGCCATGGCGCGGGCAGCCACGGCCACGGCCACGCCCGCCCCAGGCGCGCCCGGCCAGCCAGTTGCCGCCGGCCCCCTTGGCTCCCTCGCCCAAATCCTGACTGCAGGCGGTCTGCCGCTGGCATCCAGCGGCATGGCAGGCCAGCTCGCCCACGCTTTGTCGCAAGCCATGCAGGGCAGCGGCCTGTTCTATGAATCCCATCTGCGTGATTTCGCCTTTGGCCAGCGCACTCTGGCGCAAATGCAGAACGAACCCCAGGCCCAGGCGGGCCGGGAAAGCGGTGGCCAGCAAAGCAGCGCCGCACAGGCCAGAGGCGGTAGCGAAACCGCCGCCAATCCCGCCCAGTCGGGCAACCAGGCGGCTCAAACTCAGACTGCGGCGCAAACCGCGCAAACCGCCCAGACTGCCGCACAACTCAGCGGCGCCCTGCTGGGCATGGACCCTTCCACCCACGCGCTGGTACGTCAGCAGCTCGAAACCCTGGCTAACCAGACCTTTGCCTGGCAAGGCGAGGCATGGCCGGGCGGCGATCTCGAATGGGAAGTCAAACGGCGCGAGCCCCAGGAAGGGGGCGAAGAAACCGAACACTGGTCTACCCGCCTGAAACTGACGCTGCCCGGCCTGGGGGAAGTCGTGGCCCGGCTGTCGCTTTCAGAAACCCAGCTGGCCATGCATCTGGCTGCGCCCGAAGCCGCCAGCCTGATGGCCGATCACACAGGAATGCTGCGTGAAAGGCTGGGCCAGCACGGCCTGCAACTCAGTCAACTGACCATCTCGCGCGAAAGCGAGAAAAACGGCGGCCAGTCATGAGCGATACAGACAACCGCGCCCCCCTGTCGCCCGACACCCCTGCCGCCGGGCGCTCGTCGGCCGTCGCCATACGCTACGACACCCAGGAAGAGGCACCGCGCGTTGTTGCCAAGGGCTATGGAAATATTGCCGACACCATTATCCGCACCGCGCAGGAAAACAACCTGTACGTGCATGAATCGCCGGAATTGGTGAACCTGCTGATGCAGGTGGATCTGGATTCGCAGATTCCGCCCCAGCTGTATGTGGCTATCGCCGAGCTGCTGGCCTGGATCTACAACCTGGAAGAAAGGACAGTCGCCCTGCCCGCTGAAACTACGGCCGCAGAAGCCGCAGCGAACCCCGGCGACTGAGACTGAAACCGCGCCTTATACAGGCATGCTGGAAATTTCCTGGTAAGCCTGAATCAGCCGGTTGCGCACCTGCAAGGTGGCCTGGAAAGCAATGCTTGCTTTCTGCATATCGACCATGACATCGTTCAGCGTGATATCGGGGGCACCCGCCTGAAACGCCTGTGTCTGGGCGTTGGCGGTATTCTGCATTTCGGAAACCTTGGAGAGCGAACGCTGCAATTCAGCAGCGAAACCGCCCTGCGTGTCTGCCACCCTGTCGCTATACGCTGGCAGGCTGGCAGCGGCCTGAGCCACTTGCCGCATCTGGGACAATACGTTTTCGATTGCGGTAAGATTTTGTATGCTCATGAGGACAAAGGAAATAACAGAGGGACAGCTGGTTCAAGACAAATCAAGACAAACCATGACCAATATACGGGATAATCCATTGCGACGAGTCCCGTATCTACCGGCATTTCCCCCTGCTTTTCATGCAATAAGCCTGTTCTCACCCCAACAAAGGCCGTCTGCAATCAGCGCACCCCTGTTTGTTACAAAATTCGCATCCACCGCCCAGAGTCGTGTATAGTGCGGCGCAGTCCCGGCCTCATCGTTTTGCAAAACGTTTCATACGTTATAAAAGACACCCAAAACGCGCGTTTTTCCGTCAATGGTCGGTTATGCATCCAGGCCATAATACAGCCTCACCCCATTCTGTTTTGCAGCATGTACAACTTTGCCGATCAACTGCCACAAGCGGGCCATCCAGCGCCGCGCTTCCTGTTTCGAGGCCATAAATGAGTCGCATGGCTGAACTGACGGCACGTTTTCCGGCTCTCCAGAAATTAGGCACCATTTCCCGCTCCGTCCAGCTCGGAGCGCTCGTTGCCGCCATTATTCTGCTGGCCATCGTCGCGCTGTGGTTTCGCGGCCCTGATTACAAGGTGCTGTTCTCCAACCTGCAGGATCGCGATGGCGGAGCCATCATCAGCGCCCTGGCGCAGATGAACGTGCCTTACCAACTCACGGAAAACGGCACCGCCATCCTGGTTCCTTCCGACCGCGTACACGAAACCCGGCTGCAACTCGCCCAGCAGGGCCTGCCGCGCAGCGGCGAGGCCGGTTTTGAACTCATCGACCAGACCCGCTTCGGCGCCAGCCAGTTCACTGAACAAGTCAATTTCCAGCGCGCCCTGGAAGGCGAGCTGGCCAGTTCCATTCAGGCCCTGAACGCCGTGCAGCATGCCCGCGTACACCTGGCCCTGCCGCGCGAAACCCTGTTCGTGCGCGACCGCCAGCCGCCTTCGGCCTCGGTGCTGCTCACCCTGTACCCGGGCCGCATGCTGAGCGAATCCCAGGTTGCCGCCATCGCCTGGCTGGTTTCTTCCAGCGTCCCCAACCTGGCTGCCGACAACGTCTCGGTAGTCGATCAGAATGGCCGTCTGCTCACCGCCCCTGCAGGCTCGGGCAGCGGCGATTCGGCCCGCCGCGATCTCGTCAGCGAAATCGAATCGCGCACGGTGCAACGCATTCTGACTCTGCTCAATCCCATGGTCGGCAGCGGCAATGTGCGCGCGCAGGTCAGCGCCGATGTCGATTTCTCGCAGCGCGAACAAACCTCCGAGGTCTACCGGCCCAATCAACTGCCCGGACAGGCCGCCGTGCGCAGCCAGCAGACCAGCACCGCCCTGCAGGGCGATGCGCAACCGGCGGAAGGCGTGCCCGGCGCACTGACCAACCAGCCGCCGCCTGTTGCCGTGGCCCCTATCAACCAGGAAGATCTCGTCGAACAGCCGCTTGGCCCGGATGGTCAGCCCATCGACGGCGCGCTGCTCGAACAGGCCATTCCCGCGCCTGGTGTGGCCGAGCCCGCCGCAGGCGTC
>JAAZDZ010000105.1 GCA_012512545.1 Alcaligenaceae bacterium
GCGCAGGTCCAGACAGGCGGAGACGCGGCCGCGCAGCGGGTCGTCCACGCTGAACAGGCCGTCCTGCATATGCGAGGCGATGCGGTTGCCGAAATGCCGTGCCAGGGCCGCGCCTCGCGAAAAGCCGATGATGTCGATGGGAACCGTGGCGCCCGCCGGTTGCTGTTCCAGCGAGGTCAGCAGGGCCTGCCACTGGTTTTCCAGTATGCGGCCTGCGCGCCAGGCCACTACTGCATCCCAGTCAAGGAAAAGGCTGTTGCCCGGGCCGGAGTGATAGTGGGCGGGGCCGTCGCGGTAAGCCTGGGCGAGTATCCAGGCATTGCTCATGGAATCTGCGCTATAGCGCGTGCCATCGAAGGCGAACAGTATCAGGCCGTGGGGGTCGGCATAACGCCAGGGTTGCTGGCGGGCGTAGCCATAGGCATCGCTGCCTGGCAGCGGGCCGAGAGGGTCGGGTTCCAGATAATGGCCGGAATCCGCTGCATAAGTGCGCAGCAGGTTGTCGTGCCAGTCAGTTTCTTCGTCTGCATACTGGCCGGGCAGACGCAGAGGGAATGGCAGGTCGCCCGCTACGTGTTCCGCCTGCCCGGTCGGGCTGTAGCTGGCCAGCCAGCGCAGTCTCTGGGAAGCATCGGTCAGCATGCGCGGTGCGCCGGAAAGATCGGCATGCACGGCATAAAGCCGGGGCGGGCCGTCGGGCGGGTAGGCAATCATGCCCACGGGTGTCAGGCCCGCATAGAGGTAGCGCCGGTTGATGGTGAGCGACGCATCGCCGCGTTCGCTTACCGCTTCCGCCACCAGGCGGTCATGGGCGTAAAGGAAATGCGTCACCCGCCCATCGGCAGGCTGCTTGACGATGCGATGGCCAAAGGCGTTGTGGCGGTATCGGGCGATGGTCGCGCCGGTGCTTTCCGTCGCAATGGTTTCCAGCCGACGGCTGGGGCCGTATTCCAGCGCGCGGCCCGCGGCGGCCAAGGGCAGGCCCGAGGCTTCGCGCGGGTGAGCGGAACGGGCGGTCGTGCTGTTGTGTTTGAGGGCGGCCAGTGTGCCATCGGCCTGCCAGGCATACCACCAGCGATCAGCAGAACCGGGCCGCTGGTGCCGGGCGGCCTGCAGCCGGGATTGCGTATCGTGCAGATAGGTTGAATGGTCGTAATGTTCCGCAGCGGGAAACTCATGCCGGTCATGCTGCACCCGGCCTTGCGCATCGTAATGACGTTCCTGCACCCACAAGGCGTTTTCGCCGTTGCTCAGAACCAGGGTGTCGGCGTGCGGGCTGGAGCGCGCCAGGGTGAGAAGTTCAAGGCCATTGCCATAGTGGTAGCCCGGTTGATTTCTGGTGGAAGCGACAACAGGCTGGATACGCCCTTGCACGTCTTCCCAGTGCAGGGTTTCAAGGGTATTGGGCACCGTGCCAGGGGGCCGCCAGCGGTAATGTAAGGCGCCGCCTTCCGGCAAGGCATGTCGCAGCAGGCGTCCATGCTCGTCGTAGTCGAAAGCTTCCTGGAAGCTCGCGGCAGGTGCGCCGAAAATGGCCGGGCGTTGAATCCGGCGCTGCGTGATGCGGCCATAGGCATCGTATTGGCGGGTTTCGATTTCAAAAGGGTGTTCGATACGCTGCAACTGCCGCCCCCGCCATTGCAGTCGCGTTATGTATTGGCGCGCAGTGCGGGCCGCCGCATAGTGCAGCGATACCGGGCGGCCTTGCGCATCGCGGCGCAGTTCCAGACTGTCGCCGTTGGCGTAATGCAGCCGGGCGGGGCGGCCCGAGGCGTCAGCCCTCAGGGTGGTCTGGCCGGTGGCGTGGCTGCGCCAGTGGTATTGCGCAGGGTGGCGCTGCAGCTCGAAAAGCAGTCCGGGCCAGCCGGGGGCCTGCGGAATGACGCGTACAGGCTCGCCGCCTGGCGCCCGCTGCAGGTGCAGGCCGTCCAATCCGCTGAGACGCCAGGCGGAATCGTATGTTACGGGCGCATCTGTCAATTCCGGGTTGGCCGCGCCCCGGTTCAACACGCGATATCCGCCCCCTGCGCGACGGAACTCAATGGTGTGCTGCGCGCCGTTGACGCTGCGTATGCGGGTAATGCCGGAGCGCGTGCCACGGGCGCTGCGCAGATAGTCCACATGCAGCGCAGGCAGGGTGCGCCCATGTTGGCGCAGGCTGATCACCCGGCCATGAGCGTCGTATTCCCAGGTGATCAGCCGCTGTGGCGCAGCGCCTTGTGATTGCAGTGAAATACCCGTTAACGTATAGGGGTTGCCCGCCTGGTGTCTGACTTCATAGTGGTAGAGGCGCTGCAAACCATCGGGGCGGGCAACGGCTTCAAGCCGTGGGGCGGCATGGCCGGAATCCGGCGCCGGTTGGCCGTATTGATAGTGAAAGCGGCCCAGGGGTGTATCCACCGCCTGCAGGACAGCCTGCCCATGCAGGGTCTGGTAATGAAATTCCAGGCCGTGGCCGCTGGCGCTTTCGACGCGCTTGATCAAGCCTGCCAGCGCGTGGGGGCCTGCATGGCGCTCAATGCGAAGCAGGGCTTCACGGCCCGCCTGGATGCCTGTCAGACGGCCTTGTGCGTCGAAATCAAGCTGCTGGCCGTTGGGCAGACCCCACCTGAAGCCCTCGGGCGTGGGCAGGGGTGCGGTAATGTCCTTGAAACTGCCATCGGCCTGCCGCAGCCGCCAGCCTGTGCTGCGGCGTTGCAGCACAGTGTCGTAGGACAGGCTCCAGTTGCGCCCCAGAGCGCCTGCCTGGGATGACAGGCCGTTGTAGTGGCGCACGAGTTCCAGGCCGGGAGCCGAGCGGTTGGGCGGCAGGTCGATGTCGAGCTGATACTTATTGCCGTTGGCAAGGTGGATGGGGTTGCCCAGGCTGAACCCCGGCGAGGGCTCGGCATTGCCCAGGGTGGCCAGACCGCCGGTGGCGCAAGGGGCACCCAGAGCGGGAGGCGAGCAGAAACCGCCGCTCGCCGTGACCGGGCTGCCTGATGGCGGGCTGGAAGGCAGCGTGAACTGGGCAATGGCCGGGCCATGCAGCGCCGCGGCCAGCAGGCCCGCAAGCGCCTGCCGCCCGGCGAACCTGCCGTGCCAGGGTCTGGAAAAGGGGATACACATCATGGCGACTCTTGCAATAAACAGAAACGGCTCGATGTGCGACCATTTTCCGTCTTGGCAGGGCAGATGTGTTGGGGTAGTGTAGAGATGTGTCCATTGTGGGAGTTACGGCCATGCTTATCGTTTTTCACTCAAAATCTGCCGCTGAAGTGTTGATGTTCGCACAGCATGCGCTACCCATTCTCCAGGCCGCCGGCAAGTCTTTCGACGACGATCAGCTGCCCGAACGCGGGGTGATTACACGCGCCCACCTTGCGGCGGCCATCCGGGGCATTGAACATGCCATGGCCATTACCAAGGAAACCGACGAAAACCCCGACACCGACGACGATAACGACGACAAGGTTCACCCCATCAGTGAACCTGTCAGCTTCCGGCGGCGCGCCTACCCCCTGCTGGCCATGTTGCGGCTGGCGAACGAAAAGCAGGAAGACGTCATCTGGGAACCTGCGCCGGTCTGGTGAACGGGCTGTGTCTGTCCGCGCCCGAGGGCGCGGCGTTCTTCACTGTTGCTTATGTCAGCGGCGCAATGTCATGCGGCTGACATTCTGCCCATGCGGGTTTGCTTATCCTTGTCTGGAATAACAGAAGCTATAAACCGAGTCGGGGAGACCGTCCAACATGCGCAGCAACGTCACCATCATCTTCAATGCACGGCAACAGCTTGAATACGCCGTAGATATCTCTGATACCTCGTCCGAGGCGCAGGCCAAAGCCATGGAATGGCTGGAAGCCACCTGGACGCGTCTGGAGTGCGAGCCGCTGCGCCATAGCGGCAAGGTGCTGTTGCTGGACAAGGTGCTGGGCGTGGCCGACAGCCTGGGCTACGACACCTTTGTGCAGCACGAGGACCGTGCTCAGGAATTCGTGCAGCAGGTTGCTGCAGCGCTGGGCAGACCGGTTATTAATATTGATCTGCCCGGCCAGACCGTAGGGTTTTAAGCTGCAGTGCGCCCCCGCCCTGACGGGCGGGGTTGATGGTCAATACGGTAAAAACAGGTCAGGCGCTCTGCTTCTGGCGCAGCAGCGACAGGGCCGTGTCCTCAATCATGTCTTCCTGGCCGCCCACCATGCCGCGGCGGCCCATTTCCACTAGAATTTCCCGGGCGGGAATGCCGAACTTCTGTTCTGCGCGCTTGGCGAACAACAGGAACGAACCGTACACGCCGGCATAGCCCAGCGTCAGGGCGTCGCGATCCACACGGATGGGGAAGTCCATGATGGGAATCACCAGGTCTTCGGCCACGTCCTGAATCTTGAAAACGTCCACGCCGGTTTCCACTTTCATCAGATCCAGCACGGCCACCAGCACTTCCAGCGGCGTGTTGCCAGCACCGGCACCCAGGCCGGCGGCGGCGGCGTCAATGCGGTCGGCGCCCATTTCGATGGCGGCGACGCTGTTGGCCACGCCCATGCCCAGGTTGTGGTGGCCATGGAAGCCCAGCTCGGTTTCCGGCTTGAGCGCGTCGCGCACGGCCTGCAGGCGGTCTTTCAGCGTGTTCGGCAGAAGGTGGCCGGCTGAATCGGTGACGTAGATGCAGTTGGCGCCATAGCTTTCCATGAGCTTGGCTTGTTCCGCCAGACCCTTGGGGTCGTTCATGTGGCTCATCATCAGAAAGCCCACGGTGTCCATGCCCAGCTTGCGGCCTAGCGCAATGTGCTGTTCGGACACGTCGGCTTCCGTGCAGTGGGTTGCCACGCGGATGGTGCTGACGCCGGTTTCGTGCGCCATTTTCAGGTGATCCACGGTGCCGATGCCCGGCAGCAGCAGGGCAGATACCTTGGCCTGTTTCATCAGGGGCACGACGGTGCTCAGGTATTCCTCGTCGCTGTGGGCGGGAAAGCCGTAATTGACCGATGCGCCGCCCAGGCCGTCGCCGTGGGTGACTTCAATCAGGGGGACGCCTGCATCGTCCAGCCCTTGGGCGATGGTGCTCATCTGCTCCAGCGTGATCTGGTGGCGTTTGGGGTGCATGCCGTCGCGCAGCGTCATGTCATGCAGAATGATTTTCTTGCTCATGATGATCTTCTCCTGTTCAAGCGGCTTCGGTGGCGAGGATGCGCTCGGCAAACATTTCGGCGGTACGGGCCGCAGCGGCGGTCATGATGTCCAGGTTGCCGGAATACTTGGGCAAGTAGTCGCCCAACCCTTCGACTTCCAGGTAGACGGACACGCGATTGCCATCGAATACGGGGCCGTTCACCAGGCGGTAGCCGGGCACGTATTTCTGCACTTCGGTAATCATGGTGTGAATGGATTCCGTGATCTTTTCCTGGTCGGGCTCGCCTTCAGTCAGACAGTGCACGGTGTCGCGCATGATGAGAGGCGGTTCAGCCGGGTTCAGAATGATGATGGCCTTGCCTTCCTTGGCGCCGCCAACCTGCGCAACGGCATCTGCCGTGGTGCGGGTGAACTCGTCGATGTTCTTGCGGGTGCCCGGGCCGGCCGATCTGGAGGACACCGTTGCGACGATTTCCGCGTACTTCACCGGCTGGACGCGCGATACGGCATTCACCATGGGAATAGTGGCCTGACCGCCGCAAGTGACCATATTGACGTTTTTCGCGCCTTGGCCCAGCAGTTCCTGCAGGTTGACCGGCGGGACGCAGAATGGGCCGATGGCCGCAGGCGTCAGGTCGATCATCAGCACGCCCAGGGCGGTGAGCTTGTCGGAATTGTCCTTGTGGACATAGGCGCTGGTGGCGTCAAAGGCGATCTGAATATCGTCTTCTTTAACGAAGGGCAGCAGGCCGTCTACGCCCTCGGAGGTCGTCTTCAGGCCCAATTCAGTTGCCCTTTTGAGGCCGTCGGATTCGGGGTCTACACC
>JAAZDZ010000106.1 GCA_012512545.1 Alcaligenaceae bacterium
ACCCGCCTGCTCACGCAGGCCAGCGCTGCTGAAGAAGCCGTTTATCGTGCGCTGTTGGAAGTGCCATTCACGCAGCGTGGTGTGCATAAACCCGGCCAGCAAACGGAACTGCAGCGTGTGGGTTTGCAGAAGACGCTGTTCTCCAGCCCGGCGGCGGCACTGGAATCTACGAACAAAAGAATCTCATCACTCAAGCAAAAACCGGACATCACCCTAGACGAGCAGGCCGAAGTGGATAGCCTGCAGGAGTTGCTCGATGCCGTGAGGGTGCTGACCGATGAGCCGGATGCAGCCAGCTTCAGCAAATACCAGCGTCTGGTCTCCTACCTGCGCTCAGACGAATTTGCATGGAACCCTTCTGCTGCCACCGACCGACTGGTGATTTTCTCAGAGCGCATCGAGACCCTGCATTGGCTGCGTGAACAGCTCAGCAAGGATTTGCGCCTGAAGTCGAATCAAATCGAGGTGTTGCACGGCCAGATGGCCGACACAGAGCAACAGGAACGGGTGGAGCGTTTCGGGCGACTGAACGACCCGGTGCGGGTCCTGCTGTGTTCCGATGTCGCCAGCGAAGGCCTGAACCTGCATTACTTCTGCCATCGACTGGTGCATTTTGACTTGCCATGGTCGCTGATGATTTTCCAGCAGCGCAATGGCCGCGTGGACCGCTACGGTCAGGAACATCAGCCCAATATCATTTACCTGTTCACCGATACAGTGAATGAGAAAATCAAGGGTGACCTGCGTATCCTGGAAATCCTGGAAAAGAAGGATGAGCAGGCTTTGCTCAACCTGGGTGACCCTTCAGCTTTCCTGAATGTCTTTGACCCCGACAAGGAAGAAGAAAAAGTCAGCGAATTCATGGCCAGTGGCCTCACGCCAGAAGAAGTCGAGGCTGACATGGACGCCACGGCCAGTGCTGATGACAGCAATGAAGGTGACTGGCTCATGCAGCTGTTTGGGGGACAGGCAGACCAGGAGGTTTCAGGGGCGGAAGAGGATTTATCACTACCCACCAGCAGCCTGGACGCCATCGTCGAGCCCGCTTCTTTGTTCGACACTGATTATCAATACACCAAGACCGCGCTGACACTGTTGAACCAGGGCCAGGTTTTGTGCCAGTGGGCGGCTGAGGATGACCAGCAGATTATTGCGCTGACGGCTCCGCCGGATTTGCAGGAGCGCTTGCGGCAGCTGCCGCGTGAAGTCCAGGCTGCCAACGACCATTATTCCTTGTGCGCGGACCCCGCACGCATGGCCGAAGCCATAGAAACCGCAAGGCAGGCCCGTGCAGAAGAAGAATCCTGGCCCCAGCTGCATTATCTATGGCCACAGCATCCCATCATGGAATGGCTGGGCGAACGTGTGTTGACGCACTTTGGCCGTCACAAAGCCCCGTTGCTGCAAAGCGCGGCGTTGCATGCCGATGAGCAGGCTTTCATTTTGATGAGCCTGGTGCCCAACCGTAAGGGTCAGCCGCTGCTGGTGGAATGGCAGGTGGCGCTACGTCGCGGCCAGGGCAATTTTTCGCTGGAACCCTTTGATGCGTTTGCACAGCGTATCGGCCTGAAGGCCGGGGGTCTGCCTAACCGTGGGGTAACGGCGGGGTTGGATGCAACCATCCAGGAAATGCAAAACGCCCTGCCCGGGGCAGTGCAGGCCATGCATGCCTATATGGTGGGCAAGCAGGCTGCGTTTTCTGCC
The DNA here is from genome assembly GCA_012512545.1 of Alcaligenaceae bacterium. GTDB lineage: Bacteria > Pseudomonadota > Gammaproteobacteria > Burkholderiales > Burkholderiaceae_B > Yanghanlia. Next base: position 1,705 of record JAAZDZ010000106.1, read on the forward strand.
AGCCTTGAAGAGCGGCTTTCAGGGACTTTGCAGGAGCTGCAACGCTTGCAGGAACGCCAGATGGAGCAGCTGGAAATCAGTTTGTCTAAACAGCTGGAAACGGTGAAACGTGGCCGCTTTGAACAGCGCAGTCAGCAAATCAACCGTATCTTCGACGATTACCGTCAGTGGGTGCATGACACCCTGTCCACCGAGCCGCAACCCTGGATTCAAGTCCTGGCTGCTGTGTGTCACCCTCAACCTTCTGTCGCTGGAGCCTGACCATGCCTGTATTGGAAGCGGTTCAGACCTTCACCGGTATTACCAACGAAAACGAGTTCTACAGTCATCACTACCTGGCCGAAGTCTTCAAAGGCGATATCAAGGCCCGCCTGGATGCCTGGGATGCCCTGGAGACGGAGCATGCGGGTGAAGAAAACCAGCGTGCGCCTTACAAGCGCCTGCAGGCGTGGGCGCAGAAGTGGTTCAGCCTGCATAGCCAGATTCAACACGCCGGTGACGACAAGCAACGCTGGAAGCTGTTCACCGAGATACAGACTGGCCTGCTGGAAGCCCTGGGCTATCCCAAGCCAACTGCGCTGCCGCATCGGCACGAATTAGTGGCCGGTTTGCCCATTCCCTTGTGGCTGTTGCAATTGCCTGGCCTGGCGGTAATTCCCGCCTATCGCCCCGGTGCAGAAGACGATGACCTGCTTGACCATACCTTGCCCGGCTTTCTGTACGGAGAAGAGCCTGTTCCCAACGGCCTAAAGGGGGAAACCTGGGCCGATATGCTGGCCGATGCAGTGTTTGCAGCAGAGACCGCCCCGCGCTATGTGGTGCTGGCAGGACTGGATGAATGGCTGCTGATTGACCGCTACAAATGGCCTAACAACCGGGCTCTGCGCTTTGATTGGGCAGAAATCCTGGACCGCAAGGATGCAGACACCCTCAAGGCTTGCGCCGTGCTGCTGCACAAGGAAAGCCTGGCGCCGGGTGAAGGCGACAGCCTGCTGCAGTCCTTGGACGAAAACGCCCACAAGCACGCGTTTGGGGTGAGTGAAGACCTGAAATATGCCCTGCGGGAAGCCATTGAGCTCTTGGGCAATGAAGCTGCTCGGCAGCTCCGTCAGCAGGCCGCTGACAGCAAAAAAGGGTTCTTCAGTGGTAAAGACCAGCTGGACCCTGACGAGCTCAGCATGGAATGCCTGCGCATGGTGTACCGGCTGCTGTTCATGTTTTACATCGAGGCCAGGCCGGAACTTTCGTATGTGCCCATCGCAAAAAGCGAGGTCTACCAGAAAGGCTATAGCCTTGAAAGCCTGCGCGACCTGGAGATGCAGCCGCTCACCACACCCAGCGCGCGCGAAGGCGCGTATTTCGATACCACGCTGCGTCGGTTGTTCCAGTTGGTGGCGGAGGGCTGCGGCCTGAATGAGCCCAGGCAAGGCGAACTGGGGGCGACGATTACCGGGGCCAAAGATGTCTTTGCCCTGGCGCCGCTTGACAGCCGCCTGTTTGATGACGACAGCATGCCCTTGCTCAATCGGGTGCGCTTCCCCAACCACGTATGGCAACGCATTATCCGCCTGATGTCGCTGACACGCGGCCAGGGGCGCGGTAAACGTAGCGGGCGGGTCAGTTATCAGTTGCTGTCCATCAACCAGTTAGGCGCGGTATACGAAGCGCTGCTGAGCTACAGGGGTTTCTTTGCTTCTGAAGACCTGTATGAAGTCCAGCCAGCGCCCAAGAAAGCCAAGGCAGCGGCTCCCTCCGCCGATGATGACGATAGCGACGAGCCGACGGATGACGATGACAGCCCCCGCAAGAGCTCCGGGGCCGCCGCCGCGTCGGGAGACCTGCTGGAAAACGCCTGGTTTGTACCGGCTGACCGTCTGCATGAATACGACGAAGCCGAGCGGGTTTACGACAAAAACGACGCCGGCCACCTGGTGCTGCGCAAGCATGAACGAGGCAAATTTGTTTACCGGCTGGCCGGGCGTGACCGCCAGAAAAGCGCCAGCTATTACACGCCACAGGTGTTGACCCAGTGCCTGGTCAAGTACGCCCTGAAGGAACTGTTGGAAGGCGGCAGGGTCAAGAAAGCCGACGACATTCTGACCCTCACGGTGTGCGAACCTGCCATGGGCAGTGCAGCCTTCTTGAATGAGGCCGTGAACCAACTTTCGGAAGCCTACCTGGAACGCAAGCAGGCCGAGCTGGGGCGCCGCATTCCCCATGAGGACTACCCGCAGGAACTGCAGAAAGTCCGTATGTACATGGCTGACCGCAATGTCTACGGGGTTGACTTGAACCCTGTGGCGGTAGAGCTGGCAGAAGTTTCCCTGTGGTTGAATGCCATTTATGGGGAAACCGATGAAGAGGGTCGCCCTCAGCCTGCTCGAGTGCCATGGTTTGGTTACCAACTGTTCGCGGGGAACAGCCTGATAGGCGCTCGCCATCAGGTATACCGAGCCTCTAGCCTGTTGAAAGGCGCCAAGCCTGCCTGGCATGCCGAACCGCCGCGCCCGGTCACGGCCGAACAGCCCCGTGCCGCAGATGAAATCTGGCATTTCTTACTGCCCGACCCGGGCATGGCCAATTACACCGACAAGACCGCCAAAGCCTTGTACCCGGAGGCTTTTGAGCGATTGAAAGCCTGGCGCAAGGCTTTCACCGCACCGCTTTCAGAGTACGAAATCGCTCGCCTTCAGCAGCTCAGTAACCGAGTGCAGGAGCTCTGGCAGGAACATACGCGCGCATTGGCGCGTGACAGGCAGCGCACGGAAGATAATCTGACTGTCTGGCCACACCCTGAAAGTGATGCCGGCGACACCGGCACCCGTATCAGCCGCGCACAAAAGGAAGTCATCCGTCGTGAAGGCCTGTTGAATGAAGATGGCGACCTGGCCACGCCTTTCCGCCGCCTGAAGCTGGTGATGGATTACTGGTGCGCCCTGTGGTTCTGGCCGTTGGCGGCAGTGGAGCAGATACCCAGCCGTGAAGAATGGTGGATGGAAATCGGTGCCATTCTGGAAGGCAATGTGGTGGACATGACCCCGCAACTAGGCCTGGGCTTGGAGCCTGCCGCAGGCCCGATTCAGAGGGATATCGCAGAACCCACGGGCTTTGAAGCGGCGCAGCCCAGCCTGGAAGGGTTTGCGACACAGCCGAGCCTGCGAGCAGCCACTGAAGACAGGAGCCGCTTGCACGATACCCTGGGCCAGTTGCGTATCGGCAAGCTCAGGCACAACTTCCCGCGCATCGCTCAGGTGGAAGCCGTTGCTGATGCCCGCCGCTTTATGCATTGGGAACTGTTCTTTGCCGACATCCTGCTGCAGCGCGGGGGCTTCGACCTGATTTTGGGGAACCCCCCGTGGCTGAAGGTGGAGTGGAACGAATCCGGCATATTGGGGGAATACAACCCAATATTCGCAGTGAGGAAAATTAGCGCAAGTGACCTGGCGAAATTGCGCAGGGAAGCATTTGCAGAATTTTCCGGTTTGCAGGAGGCTTGGGCAGAAGAACTGCAGGAAGCGGAGGGGATGCAGAGCTTCTTGAATGCGGTGCAGAACTATCCTTTACTCAAAGGTGTCCAGTCAAATCTCTATAAAAATTTTGTAGAGCGTAGTTGGCAATTATCTAATAGCTGTGGATGTATTGGATTAATCCACGAGGAAAGCTTATATGACGACGCTGCAGCTTCTAATATTCGTGAAAATCTATACCGACGGTTAAGGTATCATTTTCAGTTTGTTAATGAAAAAAAACTATTTAAAGATGTAGATAATCATAAGAAATTCAGTATAAACATCACTTCTTCATTTGCAGGGGAACCTGCGTTTATAAATATTTCGAACTTATATCATCCATCAACTGTCGATAAATGTTTTGACTCTGATAATGCGTGCCTGGTGCCGTCCATCAAAGATTCCAAAGGGGATTGGAACGTTGAGGGGCATCCGTCTCGAGCGGTGCGTATCGACAGAGATAGGTTGGAATTGTTTTTTTCTCTTTTCGACAATGGGATTGGCTCAACATTGGGCGCCCGATTACCGGCTGTTCATTCAGAAGAGTTCGTATCAGTCCTTTCCAAGTTCAATGGCTTAGATTCATCGTTTGAGAAGCTTGACGGGAAATACGGTTTTTTCGAGATGTACCACGAGACTCGAGCGAATGCTTCTGGCGTCATTGCGCCGAACATCCATACTCCAAAACATCTCTCCGATGTAGTGCTTTCGGGTTCTCATATAGGAATAGGAAATGCCTTTCAACAGACTTCCCATTCGGCGGGAGGGTCGAAAATGGCATTCGACAGAATTGACCTTGAGTTGATTGGTGCAAATTACTTACCCCGAACCAAGTTCTGTCTGAAAGACCACTCCATCAATGGATTTAAGAAGTCAGTTAACTGGAACGCAGCACTTGCTTCCACCAAGTTATATAGATTTGCTACAAAGTACCAAATTAGCCAGTCTATGGAGAGGGGGTATGTCGGATGTGTTATCCCCCCTGGTGTTTCTCATCTTCAAACCATAATTTCAGTCGCGTTTAAAGATGATATGGACTTGGTGAATTTTTCTTGTAGAAACATTACATTATTGTACGCATTTTTTGCAAGAACGACTGGTTTTCCTACATTCCGCAGCCTAGCGAAGGGGCTCCGATGGAAGGGAGTGGTGAATCCTCGTCTCATCTCTCGTTTTTTGTTGTTGGTCTGCGTCACTGATGCATACGCCGATTTGTGGCAAAAATACAGGCAGTTTGTTGAATCATCGGACTCATGGGCAATTCGTGACAGAAAACTTACTTCTTCGAAATTTGAAGCGTTTACACACGAGTGGGAATGGAGTTCTCCTGCTCGTAAAGATTTTGACCGTCGACAACTGCTTGTGGAGATGGATGTGCTTGTTGCCATGGAAATGGAGGTCACGTTGGAGGAGTTTTTGTCTATCTATCGTGTACAGTTTCCGGTTATGCACGGGTTTGAACGCGACACTTGGTACGACATCAACGGTCGAATCATTTTCACAAATAACAAAGGCCTGACGGGTGTAGGTCTGCCCCGCAAAGGCGGCCGCAATACCCCTCGGGTACGCATTCAAACGCCTGATGGAAACCCACGAGAAGGCAACTTCGGCTGGGAAGACCTTTATAAAGACAGCGAATGGTTGGTACCCGACGGCACAGTCGTGACCGAAGAGGTAATGGATGACACCCTGCCCGGCGGCCCCCGCAAAATTGAGCGCCGCTATGTCGCCCCATTTGCCCGTGCCGACCGCGAAGAAGATTACCGCATAGCCTGGGCGTATTTTTCCGCAAACCGATAGCAAGAGGGTTTATGAGTAAAGATAACTTTTTTGACCCCTTTTGGATGGAGCAGGTAAAGCTTCCGGTAAAACGTGTAGCTGGGCAGTGGGAGTTTCTTTACGGGGGTGAGATACCGGTCAAAGATGGTGCTTTCGGTGAGCTGACCATTAGCGTCAACCAACTGACGGATAAAGCCTTTCGGGAGCGCGTTACCGCAACGCTGGTTGTGCCTATTTTGGAAGAAGGAACGCCGTTGTTGGTGGCGTTAAGTGACCTGTCTTGCACACGCGGTGGTTCGTGGCCCGAAAACGATATCTTCAATTTTCCTATTGGAACCACACGGCTAGAAAGAGTTGTTTTGGGACCAATGCAGCAGAAATCGCGTCAAGGAGAATTGCTTGGCGAAAAAGGTGGATTGTGGTTGAAGCTTAAGGGCTTAGAAAAAACCGAGTTGTTGGGCAGTTCAATCTTGATGCCCGAAGGTTTTGAGCCAGCATCTGCGAAAAGTCTTAACCATGCCTTTACCCTGCTGTCTGAGAAATACGAAACACATCGGATATCCCATACTGGAAATGTGTATACGAGGGTTTATTACCAAGAGCGCAATGGAAATTGGTATCCCTTAGACGATTTGCGTAATGGTGTAAGAGTACAAGGTGAAAAGATGCTGCTTGAGGATGTTTGGGCCGAAATCGAGCGGCGTCTCGGAGGGCGACCGTGGGTTCAGCCTCAGAAAAAAAAACGTACCTCGTAATGTAATTTGAAAAACCGTTGCCATGCTGCCATCGCTCCTGACCAAAGACATCAAAACCGGCCTTAAGCAGTTTCTGACTGCCGGGTTTGAGCCGTCCGACGCCTTCATGCAAGGGTTGATGAGCCGGTTTGTGGAAGATGAATCAGCATGGCTGAAAGGCCCGTATGTGCAGGTCGGGCTGCCCTTTGTGCAAGGGCAAAAGGGCAAACAGTTCTTCTCCACATTTGAAACCCAGTTCCCCGGCTATAGCCATCAGGAACAGGCCTGGACGCGCTTATCGTCAGAGCATCTGGCATCCAGCACACTCGTTGCCACCGGTACCGGTAGCGGCAAGACGGAGTGTTTTCTCTACCCCGTGCTGGACTACTGTGCCCGTACCCGCGCCGCGGGTGAGGCCGGTATCAAGGCCTTGGTTATCTACCCCATGAATGCGCTCGCCAGTGACCAGGCGCGACGCATTGCTCAGTTGGTGGCCACGGTACCAGCCTTTCGCCAGTTACGTGTTGGCCTGTATGTGGGCGGGCGTGTGGGTGAGCCGGGCAGCGGCATGGTCATGACGCCCGAAAGCGTGATTACCGACCGCGATACCTTGCGCAAGCAGCCGCCGGATATTCTGCTTACCAACTACAAGATGTTGGACTACCTGATGCTTCGGCCTCAGGACAGGCAACTGTGGGCAGCGAACCAGCCCGAGACACTGCGTTACGTGGTGGTGGACGAGCTGCATACGTTTGATGGCGCACAGGGAACCGACCTGGCGCTGCTGCTACGCCGCCTGCGTGCGCGGCTGCAAACTCCGGAGGGGCACTTGATATGTGCGGGCACTTCGGCCACCTTGGGCGATGCCTCTGACACCACCGGTCTGCGCACCTATGCCAGCCAGGTGTTCGGGGTTCCGTTCGACGCTGATTCGGTAGTGACGGAGAACCGCCAGAGCGTCGGCGCCTTCCTGGAAGATGCCACCGTTGATTTCATGTTTCCCTTTCGCCCGGAAACGGCCTCCCAGCTGAACACCACCCTGTACGAATCACAGGAAGCGGCGGTCGAAGCGCTGTTCAGGCTCTTCTTTCCGAATGAGCCGGTTCCGGCGGATGTGAAAGACCCCGCATGGCGCCGTGAACTCGGTCAAAACCTCAAGCGGCATCAGCTGTTTGTGAATCTGATCAAGCATTTGAAAGGCGGGGTCGTCGATGTTTCAGAACTGAAAGCGGCGTTTGTGCGTAACTTGCCGCGTGCGACGGATGAGCAGGTAGGCTGGGTGGTGGATGCCTTGTTAGTACTCGTGGCCTGGGCGCGCCGCGAAGGTAACCAGCCTCTGGTGACCTTGCGCATGCAGTTGTGGGTCAGGGAACTGCGCCGTATGGTGGGCAAGCTGAGCTCCCAGGCAGAAGAAGTGGTGCTGCGTAGCGAGCGCGACCTGCCCGCCGAACGTGATGGTGTCTACCTGCCCATGGTGCAATGCAGCCAGTGTCGTACCACCGGCTGGATATCCCGGCTGGTGCAGGGCACCAACAAGCTCTCTACCAAGCTCGACGAAATCTACAACACCTGGTTCTCCGCGCGGCCGGAAGCGGCCCGCTTCTACGCCGCCAAAAGCGTTCGTCATTCCCATGTGGAAGGCATTAACCAGCACGTGTGTGTGGCTTGCGGCAACCTGCAACAGGGTGAAGGTGGTTGCCTGGCCTGTGGCGGGCAGGAACTGCTGGAAATTTTTCGGGTCACAGCGCAGCGTTCACAGACGTCCGGCATGGCGCAGTTTACGCGGCACGACAATACCTGCCCGGCCTGCGGCGAACGTAATGAGCTGCTGTTGCTTGGCGCACGTACCGCAACCCTGGGTTCTCAGGTCGTAGAGGCCACCTGGGCCAGTGTGTTCAATGATGATAAAAAACTCATCGCCTTTTCCGACTCGGTGCAGGATGCCGCCCACCGCGCGGGTTTCTTTGGTGCCCGTACTTACCTGAACAATGTGCGTATGGCGCTGGCCCAGGTTATGGATGAGGTCGTGGTGGGGCCTATGCCCTGGTCCGATTTCCTGGAAAAGGTCAAAGCACAGTTCAGGCAGCCAGGCTCGGTGCTGCACATGGATGACGAACGGCTGGTGACGGAATTCATTGGCCCCAATATGACCTGGCAACGCGACTGGGCACACGAGTTGATGCAGCATCATCGCCTGCCGGCGGATAGCAAGCTGCCGGGCAGAGTCAGAAAACGCTTGTTATGGCAGGCGGTCAGTGAGATGACCTACCTGAGCAAGCGGGGCCGCACCCTGGAACGTATTGGCAAGGCGACATTGTCCGTGCCTTGGGAACACCTGATGGCCGTGGCAGAGCGGCTGACACCTTATCTGCGTGAGCATTTTGGCGCCCATGGCCTGGAGCAGGCTACCGTGACCCAGTGGCTTTGGGGCACGCTTACACATATGCGCCGCCGTGGCGGGGTCATGCACCCTGAACTGACTCAATATGCCGCAGATGGCAATGTGTTTGCACTGGGTAGAACAGGCGGGCGGGGTGAATGGATGCCGTCCATGGGCGATTACGCGCCCAAGCCGGTGTTCTTGACACTGGGGCGGCAACCAGGGTTTGACAAGCTCACGCATCGCAGCCGCCCCACCTGGTATGAGCGCTGGGCGGATGCAGTATTGGGCCAGCAGACTCTGCTGCCGGTGGGCATGACGGCCGAGATGTATGAGGCGGCCTTTGAGGCCTTGCAGCAGGACGGGGTCCTTATCCGTACTCAGCATCATCTGGGCGATACCCTGGCCTTGAATCCTGATGCCCTGGTACTGAATACGAATATATGCTTTGTTGCTACATCAGGAAGTCAACGCCGGTTGGCGGTTCCTCAGGCAGAAGCGGAGCATTTCCTGGGCATGCCTTGCTTGGATGCGGTTGAGTCGACATATGAAGTGCTGCTGACGGACACTACCAGTTGGTGGGCCACGCGTTACAGTCAGGGCAATCTGCGTCGTGTGATAGCCGCTGAACATACCGGCTTGCTAGAGCGTACCGACCGTGAGGCACTGGAGCAGCGTTTCAAGAGCAAGACCCCCAAGCCCTGGTTTGAGAATCTGCTTTCTGCCACCCCCACGTTGGAAATGGGTGTGGACATCGGCGACCTTTCATCTGTTCTGCTGTGCTCAGTGCCACCGGCACAGGCCAGCTTTCTGCAGCGCATAGGCCGTGCCGGTCGGGTGGACGGCAACGCAGTGGCAACCACGCTGGCGGACGGTAACAGCCCGCATGACCTGTATTTCTTCTCGGAGACCCACGAGATGATAGCGGGGGAAGTCAGCCCGCCGGGCATCTTTCTGCAGGCTGCTGAGGTATTGCGGCGCCAGCTGTTTGCCTTTTGCATGGATGACTGGGTGGCGGGCCTGACCAATATGTCGGCTTTGCCGCAGAAAACCTCACCAGCCTTGGATGCGGTGGAGCAGGCGCGCACAGACCGCTTCCCCTACATTTTTTGCGACCACATGCTGCAGCACGAGCAGCGGCTGTTTGATGCCTTTATGACGCTATTGGGTAAGGATGCCACCGAACAAGTGCGGGAGCGCCTGTGGAACACCATGCAGGGCCAGGGTGAGGAAGACAGCCTGCGCGTGCGCCTGACAAAAGTGTTGAGCGACCTGGTGACAGACGGT
>JAAZDZ010000107.1 GCA_012512545.1 Alcaligenaceae bacterium
GGACTTCCTCGAAACTCTTGGACAAGGCTTGCGCCATTTCCGGGCTTTCAATAATAAAGCCCAGTTCCGTATTCAAATTGATCGAGCGCGGATCGAAGTTGAAAGAGCCCACAAACAGGCGTTTGCCATCCACGGCAAAGGTCTTGGCGTGCAGGCTGGAGCCCGAGCTGCCAAATGGCCCTGCTTTCTCTTTGGGCCTGTCCGGGTCGGGGTCGCGCCGCATTTCATAAAGGGCCACGCCTTGCTTCAGTAGCGGTAGTCGATACTTTGAATATCCGGCGTGGACGGCAATGACATCTGTCGCTTCCATGCCGTTGGTCAGTATGCGCACCCGCACGCCTTGCTGCGCCCATGCGCCAAAGGCTTCAACGCCCTGCGTGGTGGGGACAAAATAGGGCGAGATCAGGTCTATCGTCTGTTGTGGCGCATCAAGGGTTTCCAGCAGCCGGGCGGTCAGCATGGTTTCCGGCTGCGCCTTGCCCAGTACCTTTCCAGGGTCGTCGCTGACCATGCGCACAGGAACCCACTGGTATTCCAGCTTTCTGGCTACCAGATTTTCCATAAAGGTGGATTGCGCCACGGCGCGGGCGTAAGCGAGGGCCTTCGGGGTCAGGGCCGTGCTGGCCTCTTTTTCCTGCAACGCCTTGGCCAGGCGCTTGCGAGGCAGGGCGACCAGTTGTTCCAACGGGTAGGCGGATTCGCTGTTCCAGTAGCGGTCGAAGTCTTCCGAGACTTCATCAACAGCGGGGCCCGCCACCATCACGTCCAGATCAGTAAAGGTGATGCCTGGAGTCGCGTCGAAGTATTCATCCCCGATATTGCGGCCACCTACGATTGTGACCTGGCCATCCACCGTGAATGATTTATTGTGCATGCGGCGGTTCAGCCGCCGGAAGTCGGTCAGAAACCCCAGCGGCTTGAGCGTGCGGAACGGAAAGGGGTTGAACAGCCGGACTTCGGCATTGGGCCGGCTGTTCAGCAAAGCCAGCTTGCCATCAAGCCCGCTGGTGCCGTTGTCGTCCAGCAGCAGCCTGACACGCACGCCGCGCTGCGCTGCCTGGTGCAGGGCTTTGAGCAGCAGGTTGCCGGTGATATCGTCGCGCCAGATATAGTACTGAAGGTCGATGCTGCGCTGCGCTGCCTCGATGGACAGCATGCGGGCGGCAAAAGCATCCAGCGAATTGGGCAGCGCAACGACGCCCGACAAGCCGGGGTGTTGTTCGACCTGCGGGGCCAGCACCCGTCCCAGCAGGGTGTCGGCGCTTTCCTGTCTGGACAGCGCCTGGGACGGTTGCCGGTCTTCCAGGGACGGCGGCTGGCAGGCGGACAACAGCAGACCGATAGCGATCAGCAGCCCTTTTCTCAGCATGGCGTATCCCGTTCGGAAGCAGTGAGGCGGGCGTTGGCGCGCACTTCAGGCACTGCCTTCCTGCCAGTTCCTGTAGGCCGCGCGGGTGCGGTCCGACACGGATTCCAGCACTTTCTGGTGGTTGACCTGGTGCCGCATCATCAGGCGCGCATCGGCCACGGAGCGCGATTTGCAGAACCAGTGGCAGCTGTGCTGTAACAGATACAGTTCGGCCGAAAGATGGAAGGCGCGTTCTTTAGGACTCCAGTTTTCTTCGTTATCGACCACATGGCGCAAGCCTGCCGCATGGATGGCCAGCAGTTGGCGGAAATCGCGCGTAAAGCCCGGGAGATAGCGTTCGATATAGGGAATGCAGATGGCAAGGGTGCCAATGCGGGTTTCGGCTTCGCCTTCCTTCTGCATGGAGTTTGCCAATGATTGCGCCTGTATGGCCACCGCGCGTTCGGTCTGGGCAAAGTTTTCCAGAACCTGCAGCTGGCGGCTTTCAGAGTCTTCCTTGATGGCGCGGCCATAGCCTTCCGTCAGCGTTTCCATATGGCGTTCCAGCTGCAGATTGGCCAGGTTGCTGGCCAGCAGGGTGATGTGGGCGCGCTGATAACGCAGGGAAAACACCCGCCACACCACCAGCATCATCAACAGCATCAATACCAGATCCATGAACTGCCTTCCTTCGTTTCCTGCTTTTCAAAATCAGCGCATTACCAGGCCGCCATCCACATAAAGAACCTGCCCCGTCATGAAACGGCTCCATTCAGAGGCCAGAAACAGCACAGGGCCTGTGACATCTTCAGGCGTGGCGACGCGGCGCATCGGCGTTTGCCCGGCCAATTGTTCGCGTAGCGATTCGCGGGTTTCCTGGCTGGCATCAGTCGGCCAGACCAGCCCCGGCGCTACGCAGTTTACCCTTATGCCGGAAGGGCCGAGATCGGCAGCCAGATGACGGCTGAAACCGATGAGGGCCGCTTTTGCCGTGGCGTAGTCATGGTAGGGCACAACCGGGTGTTCCACCAGATTGGTAGCGATATTCACAATGCTGCCGCTGGCCTGCCGGCGCATGTACGGTACCACTGCCTGGCAGACATTGCAGGCGCTTTGCACGGCGCCGTCGAATTGTTCACGATAAGCCTGCCATTCCAGCTGCTGAAAACGGGCGCGGGTATCGGGGTTGAAGCGGTAGGCGCGCAATGCATTATTGACCACGATATCAATGCGGCCGGTTTCCGCCAGCACCTGGGCGACCATGTTGTTGACGGCTTCTGCATTCATGACATCGGCTTTCTGGGCCCAGGCGTCGCCGCCCGACGCGATGCAGCGGTCAACGACCTGCGCTGCCGCTGCATCGTTGCTCAGATAGTTCACCACCACCAGGGCGCCTTCGCGGGCAAACGCCTGGGCGATGGCGGCGCCGATGCCCCGGCTGGCGCCGGTCACCAGAACAACCTTGTTCCTGAAATCCATATCTGTTGCCTCCGGTGGTTTTATTGGGTTCTGGAGAGCAGGTCGGTCGCGACGGCATCCTGCACAGAAATTTTCCGCGAGATCAGGCCCAGGCGGAAATAGGCGTCGGCGGCGGTTTGCAGGGTTTCCAGGTTCAGCGTGCCCAGCCCTTGCTGTTGTGTCAGTTCGGACGTGCTGGCGCGATTGCGCAGAGCAATGATTTCAGCGTTGAGGCTTTCATCCTGGCCGTCCAGGGCGTGCCGCACGGCAAGTTGCGCGGCCTCCTCAGGCTTGCGCATCATCCATTCGACACTGTGGCGCCAGGCCGCCAGAAAGCGGCGCAGCATGTCCTTGTTTTCCTGGTAGAAGGATTCCTGTACCACGAGCAGATCGCTGGAATAGTTCAGGTAGTCGGCGACATCAATCACGTTGATGTCTTTCAGACCGCGGCGCTGCGCCAGAGCCAGGCCGGTATCAGTGGCGGCCGTGGCATCGACCCGGCCCTGGATGAGCGGCGCAAAATTCAACAGACCGGTCACGGTGAGGGTAACGTCGTCCTCGCTCAGCCCGACCTGCTGCAGGAGAATCTGCAGGTTCTGGCGGGTGCCGCTGGACAGGCTGTAGACGCCGATGCGCTTGCCCTTGAGGTCGGAGGGTTCGGTGATGCCGCTTGAGGCCAGCGTCACGACATTGAAGACATTCTGCGGGTAGATGTCGTAGATGGCGCGCAACTGGGCGCCTTTATCCAGGGCTGCAAAAAAAGAGCCGGGGTCGGTGAAGGCAACGTTTGCCTGGCCGCTCAACAGGTTGCGCAAGGCATCGCCGCCGCCCGCGCCGGGCAGATAGGTCAGTGCCAGGCCCTCATTCCTGAAAAAGCCCATATCGGGTTCGGCCAGCAGGTGGATGATTTCCGTGATGGGTTTGCTCCATCCCGCCAGGGTGATTTCTTCCGGTGAGGGCGATTGAGCCGGGGCGGTCTGCGAGGCAAACGCCAGGGTGGACGCGATTGCGAACGTGGCCAGGCGGCGCATCATAGGCTTGAGCATTATTTATTTCCTGGTTCTGTAGCGATGTAAGGGCGCAGCAAACGGTTGGGTATCCACAAGGCGCCCAGGTAAAGCAGAAGCCCCATAAGGGTGATGAGTATCAGCACAGCGAACATCAGCGCGGTATCCATGGCGCCCTGGGCGGCGATGATCAAGGCCCCAAGGCCCTGGCTGGCGCCGATGAATTCGCCCACCACGGCGCCCACCAGAGCCAGCACTGCGGCAATGCGAAAACCCGCCAGAATAGCGGGCCAGCCGCTGGGCACTTTCAGGCGCCACAGGGTCTGCCAGTGGGTGGCACCCAGCATGCGGAACAGCTGCAGTCGTGTCGGGTCGGTTTGTGCGATGCCGGTCATCGTGCCTTCCAGCAAGGGAAAAAAGCACACCAGGGCCGTGATCACCACCACTGGCAGCGTGCCGAAACCCAGCCAGACAGTCAGCAAAGGGGCCAGCGCCAGCTTGGGGATAACCTGGCTGGCCAGAATGTAGGGCATGAAAACCTGGCGCCCAAAGGCCGATTCGCCCAGCGCCAGCCCGCACAGAAACCCCACTGCCGTGCCCAGCGCCAGGCCCGCCACGACTTCCACCAGCGTTTGCATGATGTGCGGCCAGAAATAGCCGGTATGCAGGCCGCGCCACAGCGATCGGGTCACAGCGGAAGGCGAGGGCAGCACAAGCTCGGACCAGTCAAAGGCGTGAACGGCCCATTCCCATGTCAGCAGCATGGCGAGCAGCAGCAGAGCCGACCACAGCGGGGGGGATTTCCACAAGTTTGTTTTCATCATGGCCTGGCCCTAATCCCGATACGGGGCGAATGATTCGGCAGCGGCTTCTGCCGAGGCTTCAATATCGACCATGCGCACCAGTTCCAGCAGGCTGAAGCGGCCATCATGGTGCCAGCCGGATTCGGGCGTTGTCATGGCTCCCAGGGCGCTGATGCGGGTGGCGCCGGTCTGGGCGATCAAGGGCGCCAGGCGGAACAGTTCTTCGGGGCTGGCGGCCAGCCCCACCGTCTGCAGCACAGCGCGCTGCCCGGCCAGCATCGGCATGGCATCATCCAGGCTGTCCACAGCCATGACGCAGACCGTGCGGTTCAAGGCGCCAGCCAGCGGCGCCTGGGGGACATCCATATAGGCGACGCCCCAGGGTGCATCCGCAGGCCCCATCAGTTCAATTGCTTCGCCCCGCAGTTCTGCCAGTTCCAGTGTTTGCCGCCACTGCGCAACAGAGGCGGATTCTTCCAGCGATAAGGCGCGGCGGGCAAACGTGTGTTGCAGCGCGGCGAGTTCTCCAGCCAGATGGCAGGCGAACTCACGCGGGGAAGTCTGCGCGCCGCGTTCCACATACAGCGTTTGGGGCGAGTAGCAGCCTTGCTGGTCCCAGCGCATGATGTCCAGCGCGGCCTGCCGCGCGGTGGATTGGGCTTGCCGGGTATCCAGGGCGGTGCCCGAAACCAGGCC
>JAAZDZ010000015.1 GCA_012512545.1 Alcaligenaceae bacterium
ACGCCAAGCTCTATGAAATCGGCGCGGGCACCAGCGAGATCCGCCGCATGCTGATTGGCCGCGAATTGTTCAACGAAACCCGCTGACCCCTACGGATGCCGCCATGAGCCAGGATGCCGACCACCGCAAGATCGAACGCCCCGCCCCGGCGGGGCTGTCGGCGGCGCAGGTGGCCGCCACCATTCTGGAAGGCTTCAACCGCCACTATTCGCTGTTTCGCTACAGCGCCCAGCGGGCCAAGGCGTTGTTCGAGGCGGGCGACTGGCGGCAGATGCAGCAACTGTCCAGCGAGCGCATCGAATACTACGATACCCGGGTACGTGAATGCGTGACCCGTCTGATTCCGGCGCTGCGCGGCACAACGCCAGCGGCTGAAGGCTCGGTCACTCTCACGCCCGAGCTGGAAGCCTTCTGGCAAGACATCAAAAGCAGTTTCGTGGGTCTGCTGGCCGACCATCGCCAGCCCGAATGCGCTGAAACCTTTTTCAATTCGGTTTCCTGCCGCATTCTGCACCGCCATTACTACAACAACGACTTTCTGTTCGTGCGGCCCGCCGTGGCGACCGACTACCTCGATAGCCGCCTGCCCTCGTACCGGGTGTATTACCCGCTGCGCCAGGGCCTGGAGCCCGCCCTGACCGAAATGCTGGCGGGTTTCGGCCTGGCCGCCCCCATGGAAGACCTGCCGCGCGACACCCGGCTGCTGGCGCGCAAATCCCTACAGGCCCTGCGCCGCATGCTGCCGCACCACGATACCGAGCGCCTGGCCCCCGATTGCCAGATTCAGGTGCTCAACACCCTGTTCTTCCGCAACAAAGGCGCTTATGTGGTGGGCCGCCTGATCAATCACGGCACCACTCACCCTTTCGCCATCGCCCTGCTGCGGCGGCCATCCGGTCATATCTATGTGGATGCCATGCTGTTGGGCGAAAACGACCTGGGCGCGCTCTTCAGCTTCACGCGGGCTTATTTCCTGGTCGATATGGAAGCCCCGGCGGCCTATGTGAACTTCCTGTCGTCGCTCATGCCGCGCAAGCCCAAGGCCGAGCTTTACACCACCATCGGCCTGCAAAAGCAGGGAAAAACGCTTTTCTACCGCGATTTTCTGCACCACCTCAGCCATTCTCACGACCGCTTTGACATCGCCCCCGGCATCCATGGCCTGGTGATGGTGGTGTTCACGCTGTCCTCCTACCCCTATGTGTTCAAGCTGATACGCGACCGCATCGCCAAGCCCGGCATGAACCACGCCACCGTGCGGCGCAAATATCTGCTGGTCAAAAAACATGACCGGGTAGGCCGCATGGCCGATACCTGGGAATACTCGCAGGTCGCCCTGCCGCGCGCGCGTTTCTCCGAAACGCTGTTGCAGGAACTGCGCAAGGAAGTGCCCAGCCTGCTGGAAGAAGACGGCGAGCGCATCGTGCTGCGCCATGTATATATCGAGCGGCGCATGACTCCGCTCAACCTCTTTTTGCAGCGCGCCAGCGATGCCGCGCTGGACACCGCCATCAAAGGTTATGGCGACGCCATCAAGGAACTCGCCGCCGCCAATATCTTTCCTGGCGACATGCTTTACAAGAACTTTGGTGTCACACGATTGGGACGAGTCGTATTCTATGATTACGATGAAATTCAGCACATGACGGAGATGAACTTCCGCATCATCCCGCCGGCGCCCAACGAAGAGGCGGAACTCGCCAGCGAGCCTTGGTATCCGGTGGATGTCAACGATGTCTTTCCCGAGGAATTTCGATACTTCCTGCTTGGTGATCCGCGCGTGAAAGCCGCATTCCTCAAACACCATGCCGATCTTCTCGAAGCGGCCTGGTGGCAGGCATGCCGCACCCGCGTCACTCAGGGCCGCATGGGAGACATCTTCCCTTACCCCCCTGAACGGCGTCTACCTGGCAGGACAGCCGCAGACCCTGCGGCACCCACTTATCCCATGCACCATTCAGGAGCACAACATGTCTGATCCTATCGTTTTGGTATCCATCGTCCGCACACCCATGGGCGGCATGATGGGCAGCTTGTCCGGCCTGCCCGCCTACGAACTTGGCGCGACCGCCATCAAAGCCGCAATTGAGCGCGCAGGCATTCAAGCCGATGTCGTTGACGAAGTCATCATGGGCAACGTGCTGCAGGCCGGCCAGGGCCAGGCCCCGGCGCGCCAGGCAGCCCTTGGCGCCGGCCTGCCTAAAAGCGCGGCCTGCACCACGATTCACAAAGTCTGCGGTTCCGGCATGAAGGCCGCCATGCTCG
>JAAZDZ010000108.1 GCA_012512545.1 Alcaligenaceae bacterium
CGCTGGATTACCATTTTGAGCCCGGCTCCCTGCGTGATGGCGTCACCCTTGCCGTGCCTCTGTTCGCCTTGAACCGCATCGACCCCATGCGTTGCGAGTGGCTGGTGCCGGGCATGCTGAAGGAAAAAACCCATTTGCTGTTGAGGTCGCTGCCGCAGAAGCTGCGCCGTCATTGCGTGCCGTTGCCTGAATACGCAGCCGGTTTTGTCGAGCGCTGGTTCGATCAGGCCGACGATCCGGGCATGAGCCTGCTGGATGCCATCGCCCAGGATATGTGGCAGCAGGTCAAGGTCAGGCCGCAGCGCGGCGATTTCAAGCTGGAAACCCTGCCCGCCCACTTGTTCATGAACTTCAAGGTGGTGGATGAGCATGGCCGCATGCTGTCGGGCGGCCGCAATCTCGACCAGCTCAAGGCCGAACATGGCCGCGATGCTCAGGTATCGTTCCAGATGGTGGCGGGGCGCGACCAGGAAGTCGCCCAGGCGCTGGCCCACGAAAACCTGACCGACTGGACGTTCGGCGAACTGCCGGAAATCATGGAAATCCAGCGCAAGGGGCAGTCGTTCATCGGCTATCCGGCGCTGGTGGATGAGGGCAGCCATTGCGAACTCGATGTCTTCGATGACCCGGCCGAAGCCCGGCGCCATCATCGGCGCGGCTTGTGCCGTTTGTTTCGTCTGGGATTGCGGGAGCAGGTCAAGTTCCTGGAAAAGAATATTCCCGATCTGACCCGCATGAGCATGTTGTACATGAGTCTGGGTACGCAGGAAGCACTGCGGGATCAGATCATTGATTGCGGCATCGCCCAGGCATTCATGGCTGAACCCTGGCCCCAGGATCAGGCTTCCTTCGAGGCCCGCAAAGCCGAGGGGCGTAACCGTCTGGGTCTGATTGTGCAGGAAATCGCCCGCTTGACGGCCACTATTCTTACGGAATGGAGCGCGCTGACCAAAAAGCTGCCTCAGGCCAGACCTCACAAAGCAGCCCATGAAGACCTGCAGGCCCAGCAGGCCGCCCTCATGACGCCCTGGTTTCTGCGCGACACGCCCTACGAGCGCCTGACGCACTTTCCGCGTTATCTGAAGGCGGCCCATGTGCGCATCGACAAGCTGCGCGCCGATCCTGCCCGCGATGCGCGCTCCATGTCCGAAATGGCGCCTTTACTTGCGCAGTATCAGCGCGCGCAGCAGGCCCTGAAAGGCGCGAGCGACGCCCAGCTGGAAGAGTTCCGCTGGATGCTTCAGGAACTGCGGGTCGCCCTGTTTGCGCAGGAATTACGCACGCCCGCGCCGGTATCGGTCAAACGCCTGCAGAAAGCCTGGGCCGCCATGCAGCGTTGAATCACCCGCCTCCCAAGTACAATCACCGCCATGAATCACGAATCCAATCCTCCTGCTTTTGTCCACCTGCGCGTCCACTCCGAATTCTCGGTGGTGGATGGCATTGCGCAGATTACCGGTCTGGTGAAAACGGCCGTGGAATTCGGGCAGCCTGCGCTGGCCCTGACGGATCTCGCCAACCTGTTCGGCTTCGTCAAGTTCTATCGCGCAGCGCAAGGCAAGGGCGTCAAGCCGATTGCCGGTGCCGACGTCTGGCTGGAGAACGAGCAGGATCGCGAAAAACCGCAACGGCTGTTGCTGCTGGCCCGCAACCATGATGGTTATCTGGCCCTGTGCGATCTGCTCAGCCGCGCCTGGCTGACCAATCAATACAAGGGCAGGGCAGAGCTGCGACGGGAATGGCTGGAGCAGCAAAAAGGCTTGATTCTGTTGTCGGGCGGGCGTTCTGGCGACATCGGCCAGGCGCTTGAGGCGGGGCGCGAGGCCGACGCCGAGGCACTGGCCCGGCAATGGGCCGCGCTCTACCCCGATGCCTATTTCATCGAATTGCAGCGCACAGGCGCCGATGGCGATGAAGGCTATGTGCAGGCGGCCCTGCGGCTGGCGGCCAGACTCGATCTGCCGGTGGTGGCCACCCACCCCATCCAGTTTCTGGAACACGAAGATTTTCGCGCCCACGAAGCCCGTGTCTGCATTGCCGAAGGCGAACAGCTGGGCAATGCCCGGCGGCCGCGTCGTTACACCGACCAGCAATACATGCTCAGCTCGGAAGAAATGGCCCGCCGCTTTGCCGATGTGCCTTCGGCGATTGCCAATACGGTGGAAATCGCCCGGCGCTGCAACCTGACAATGGAACTGGGCAAGGCATATCTGCCCGATTTTCCCACGCCCGATGGCGTGACGCTGGATGATTACATGGTGCAACAGGCCCAGGAAGGTCTGGAGCGCCGCATGCAGTACCTCTATCCCGACGTCGCCGAACGCCAGGCTCAATACCCCGCCTACCGCGAGCGGCTGGAATGGGAATGCACCATCATCATCAAAATGGGTTTTCCTGGCTATTTCCTGATCGTTGCCGACTTCATCAACTGGGGCAAGAGCAACGGCGTGCCGGTCGGCCCGGGCCGGGGTTCGGGGGCAGGTTCGCTGGTGGCCTATGCTCTGGGCATTACCGATCTCGACCCTATCCGCTACGACCTGCTGTTTGAGCGCTTCCTGAACCCGGAACGCGTTTCCATGCCTGACTTCGATATCGACTTCTGTCAGGATAACCGCGAACGGGTCATTGATTACGTCAAGCAGAAATACGGCAAGCAGGCGGTCAGCCAGATCGCCACCTTCGGTACTTTGGGCGCCAAAGCCGTGGTGCGCGACGTGGGGCGCGTGCTGGAAATGCCCTATTCGCTGTGCGATGGCCTTTCCAAGCTGATTCCCTTCAGCCCCATGGACCCCTGGACACTGGACCGCACGCTCAAGGACGAACCGGCCTTTCTGGAACGCTACGAGCAGGAAGAAGAGGTGCGGGCGCTGGTCGATCTGGCCAAGCCGCTTGAGGGCCTGACCCGCAACATCGGCATGCACGCCGGCGGGGTGCTGATTGCTCCGGGCAAGCTCACCGACTTTTGCCCCCTGTACTGCCAGCCCGGCCACGACAGCAGCGTGGTGTCCCAATACGATAAGGATGACGTCGAAGCCGTCGGCCTTGTGAAGTTCGACTTCCTGGGCTTGCGCAACCTCACGATTCTCGACTGGGCCGTGCGTTATGTGCGCCGCTTCAACCCTTCCATGCAGGAATTCGACCTCATGGAATTGTCGCTGGACGACCCAAAAGCCTATCAACTGCTTACTGAAGGCAACACCACGGCTGTGTTCCAGCTGGAATCGCGGGGCATGAAGGAGCTTCTCAAAAGCCTCAAGCCCAGCAATTTTGAAGACGTCATTGCGGTACTCGCCCTGTACCGGCCCGGCCCCCTGGAATCCGGCATGGTGGTGGATTTCGTCAACCGCAAGCATGGCCGGGCTGAAGTCGATTACTTTCACCCGGATCTCGAAGCCGTCCTGACCAGCACCTACGGGGTGATTGTCTATCAGGAACAGGTGATGCTGATTTCGCAGATCATCGGTGGCTACAGCCTGGGCGGCGCCGATCTTCTGCGCCGCGCCATGGGCAAGAAAAAGCCAGAGGAAATGGCCAAGCATCGCGAACTGTTCGAAAAGGGCGCGGTCGAGAAAGGCTATGACGCCGATCTCGCCGTCAGGCTGTTCGACCTCATGGAAAAGTTCGCGGGCTACGGTTTCAACAAGAGTCACTCGGCGGCCTACGCCCTGATTGCCTACCAGACGGCCTGGCTCAAGCATTATCACCCGGCGGAATTCCTGGCCGCCACCCTGTCTTCTGACATGGATGACACCGACAAGGTGCAGATTTTCTGGAAGGATGCGGTGGCAAACGGCGTTGATGTGCTGCCGCCGGATGTCAATGCCTCGGCGTATCGCTTCGAGCCTGTGGAAGATACATACACCGCCAAGGGGCAGCCGCCCCGTTCCATGCGCTACGGGCTGGGCGCGGTCAAGGGAACCGGCCAGGCGGCTGTGGAAGAAATCATCCGCGCCCGCGAGGCGGAAGGCCCCTACACCAGCCTGTTCGACTTCTGCAAAAAGGTGGATCGCTCCATCGTCAATCGCCGCACCATCGAGGCGCTGATTCGCGCGGGCGCTTTCGATGCCATTTCCGAAAATCGGGCAGCCCTGCAGGCAACGGTAGGCAATGCCATCGAGGCGGCAGAACAGGCCGAGCGCAGTGCCAACCAGATTTCTCTGTTTGATGACAATGCGGGTGAAATCGTTGAACTCGAACTGGCCAAAGTGCAGCCCTGGGATCTGCAGACGCGGTTGCGCGAAGAAAAACTCGCTCTGGGCTTCTACTTCAGCGGTCATCTGTTTGACGCCTGGCGCGATGAAGTCCGGCGCTTTGCTCCCACGCCGCTGGCCCGCCTGCAGCCCTCGCGCAGCCTGCAGTGGTTTGCCGGGGTGCTCACCGCCGTACGGCCGCGCATGACGCGGCGCGGAAGAATGCTTTATGCCTTGCTGGACGATGGTTCCGGCCAGGTGGAAGTGGCCATTTTCAACGAGCTGTACGAACAGCACCGCCTGCGCCTGAAAGAAGACCAGCTCATCATCATCCATGGCAAGGTCACGCACGACGATTTCTCCGGCGGCCTGCGGGTCACGGCAGACGTCATCTACGATCTTCAACTCGCGCGGGAATCGCGCGCCCACAGCCTGCGCATCAGCCTGAACGGCAACGCCGACACCCAGCGCCTGCGTCAATTGCTGAATCCATACCGCGCCGACCCCGAAAACGGCCTGCCCGGCGTGCCGGTGGAACTCCAGCTGGAACGCGAAGGCTTCCGCTGCATGGTGCGCCTGGGCGAAGACTGGCGGGTGCGGATGTCCGACACCATGCTCGAACAATTATCAGAATGGGTGAAGCCCGAAGCGCTGGAGATTACCTACGCATGAGCACCGATCAGAGTTTCAAACCTTTGCGCATCCTGCATTCCGAGTCAGCCGTTGGTTGGGCCGGGCAGGAGCAGTATATTTTTCGCATGGTGGGGGCGATGCGCGATCGCGGCCATCACATGGAAGTGGTTTGTCAGCCGCATGCCATGATGGTTGAACGTTTGCGTGATGCAGGTTTCACCGTGCATACGCTGCCCATGCGGGGCACGATGAATTATCTGCGTGGCGTCGGAAAAATCAAGAAAATACTGCGCGCCGGAAACTTCGATGTATTGAATACGCATAGTCGGCGCGACACCTTGCTGGCGGGCATGGCAGGGCGTCTGGCTGGCACGCCACTCATCGTTCGCACCCGCCATCTGGCCAAGCCGCCTGGTTCTCTGCTGTCTTACAACAAAGTGCCGCATCGCATTACAACGGCCAGCAATTTCGTGCGTCAGCAGTTGATCGACCGCGGCGTGCCGGAAGGGCATGTGGCAACGGTTTATCCCGCTGTCGAGTTCCCTCCGCAAACCGGGCAATCCACCTTGCGCGCTGAACTCAAGCTGGCTCCCAACGACATCGTGGTGGGCTGCGTGTCCGCGCTGCGGCATAAAAAGGGGCATCGCGAGCTTATCCAGGCCATGGCACCCTTGATTGCCGGGCGGCCGAATCTGCATCTGGTGGTGGTTGGTGATGGCTCGCCTGTGTTTGAAGAACTGCAGGCTCAGGCACAGGAGGCCGGGCTGACGCGCAGAGTCCACCTGTTGGGCAGGCGTGATGATGTGCCCAATCTCATGGAAGGTTTCGATATCTTTGCCATGGCGACGCGCCAGGAAGCGTCGGGTACGGTGTTTGTGGAAGCGGGGGCCATGGGCGTTCCGGTGATCGGCACCAATATTGACGGCGTGCCTGAGATGATGCAAGACGGCGTCAATGGGATGCTGGTGCCGCTGGATGATATCCCGGCGCTCACACAGGCCATCCGACGCCTGGTGGAAGACCCTGAACTGCGTCAGCGCATGGGGCAGGCAGGGGTGGAGTTCTGCCGCAACTCAGGGCACTTCAGTCTGAAGGCCATGGTTGAGAGAGTAGAGTCCGCCTATGTGCGCTGGCTGGGAGAACTAAAAAAATGACACAGACAGTACCCGTATTGATGTATCACCATGTCTCGCCTGTCGAAGGCATGATCACCTCGTCTGTTGCCAACTTCGAGGACAATCTCAAATGGCTGAGCAAGCGGGGCTACCGCTCACTGACCAGCGACGAATTCGCGGGGCATCTGGAAGGGCGCCCCGTGCCGCCACGTTCCATTCTCATTACGTTTGACGACGGCTATCTCGATAACTGGGTGTATGCCTATCCGCTCATGCAGCGTTACGGCTTCACCGGCATCATCTTTCTTGTTACTTCCTGGATAGGCGATGGCCCGGTGCGCCCGCACCTGGGGCAGAATGCGCTGCCCGAAACACCCTCGCATCACGATTGTGAAGATCGCATCGAACAGGGCAGGGCGGATGAAGTCATGCTGCGCTGGAGCGAAATCGAAGCCATGCGCGCAGACGGAGTCTTTGAATTCCACAGCCATACGCACACGCACACCCGTTGGGATCTCGGCCCGGAAAAAGCCGCCAAGAACGAGCACATGGCCCGGGAGCTGGCAGATTCCCGCCGTACACTGCAAGAGCGTCTGGGGGGCGTTTCTCAGCATTTCTGCTGGCCCCAGGGGTATTTCGACGAAGACTACATCCATCTGGCTCAGGAAGCGGGCTTCCGCTACCTGTATACCACTCAGCCCTTTGGCCAGAACAAGGCGGGTTCAGACCCTGCCCGCATCCACCGGATTGCAGTGCGCAATACCACGGGAAATTCCGTAGGAAGGCGCATTGTGGTGGCGGCTCATCCCCTTATCGGCCCTGTGTTCAACCGGTTCAAGCTCTGGAAGCGCAACCGCAGGAGAGCGGCTTGAAAACACCTCATATAGAAGCCGTGCCTCAAGAAACGCAAGGTGCAGGGGGGGCTGAACGAGCGACGCTGTCGGTCATCATCATTACCCTCAACGAGACAGCCCATATCGCTGAATGCCTGGACTCCGTGGCATTTGCGGATGAAATCATTGTGGTGGATTCCGGCAGCACCGACGACACGCGCGATATTGCCCAGGGCAAGGGCGCTAAAGTGGTGCTGACTGAAGACTGGCCCGGCTTCGGGCCGCAGAAGAACCGTGCGCTTGATCTTGCAAGCTGCGAATGGGTTCTGTCCATTGATGCCGACGAACGTGTGACGCCCGAACTGAAGGCGGAAATCGAAGCCGTTCTGCGAGCCGCAGCGGATTCCCCCGCGGGCGCGCCCGCGTCAGCCTATCGCATGCCCCGTCTGTCGAACTTTGGCGGCCGCTGGATTCGCCATAGCGGCTGGTGGCCCGATTACGTCTTGCGGCTTTTTAAGCGCGGCACCGCCCGCTTCAAGGATGTGGCAGTTCACGAAAGCGTGGTCACAGAGCACTCCGTGGCGACGCTTGAAAGCCATTTTCTGCATTATCCATACGCCAATCTTGAGCAGCTCATAGCCAAAATCAATCATTACTCAACAGAAGCGGCAAAGATCATGCATGCGCGCGGCAAGCGCACAAGCGCCCTGGGCGCCTGGGGGCACGCCTGCTGGACGTTTATCCGTATTTATCTGCTGCGCAAGGGTTTTCTGGATGGCAGGGAAGGCTTCATCCTGGCTGTTATGGCGGCTGCAGGGAATTTTTTCCGTTATACCAAGTTGCTCTTTCTGAACAGGCAGCAGCCTAAATAGCGAATGCAGGCGGGCAGGTGCTGTGTTCCAGCACAGCAAGCCAGGCTATGGCCTGTTGCGGGCTGTTGCCGCACATGGCGCGTTCCGGCCTTAACGACGAACACACAGATGGCCGGGAATGCAGGCCGAAGATCCTGCAGCGGTTCTGTTCGTCCAGCTGAACGCAGCGCACGCCAGCGGGCTTGCCCTGGGGCATGCCGGGTATCGGGCTGGAAATCGA
>JAAZDZ010000016.1 GCA_012512545.1 Alcaligenaceae bacterium
CCCGCCATTATGTCCTCACCCTATTACAGCGCCGGAGCCATTGTGGCGTTTGCCATTGTGGGCGGTTTGCTGTTGGGCGGGCTGATTACGGCCCGGCCCGACCATCAGATTGTCATTCAGGCTGTTGACAGTGCCACCAAGGCCGGGCGCTGGTCCCTGGTGATGCATCCGCGCGATGAAGGACAGTGCAAATCCGCCGAGGCGGTGCTGGTGGCCGCACAAGTCGAAAAAGTGCGCAGCGTTTGAAATACGCTGACTGCCGCGCGGGCCGAATCACTTTATGATGGACAGAACAGCGGATTCGGGAGCGCGGCATGCATTCAAAGGTTCTGACCTTCCTGCGGGTGGGCGGGAGTAACACGGCAGGCGTCAAACAGGGGCTGGTTGCGGGCCTGGCAGCGCTGGCGCTGAGTATGGGCGGGCTGACGTATGGCAGCTCGGGCGGAAAATCGTCTCTTGTGCGCCAGGCGTCAGGGCTGCTTCAGGTTGAAACCTTGCTGGAAGGTTTACAGCACCCATGGGCACTGGCTTTCCTGCCCAATGATGAAGGCGTGCTCATTACTGAAAGGCCGGGGCGACTGCGCTTATGGCGTGAGGGCCGCCTTTCGCCAGCCCTGCCTGGCGTGCCCGAGGTCTACGCCCGCGCTCAGGGCGGTCTGCTCGATGTGGCAATTGCCCCCGATTTCGCAGAGAACCGCCATGTCTACCTGGCCTACGCCGAACAGGACAGCAACACCGGCAGGGCCGGAACGGCGGTGGGCATGGGCAGGCTGGCCGACGATGGCAGGGCGCTGGAAAACTTCAAAGTCATTTTCCGGCAACAGCCCAAATTATCGTCGGGCGTTCATTTCGGCGTGCGGCTGGTTTTTGATTCAGCAGGGCATTTGTTTATCGCCCTGGGCGAAAACAACCAGCGTTCCACTGCGCAGGATCTCGATAAACATCAGGGCAAGCTGGTGCGGTTGATGGCGGATGGCAGTGTGCCGCCGGACAACCCTTTTGCAGGACAACCCCAAACCCTGCCTGAAATCTGGAGCTACGGCCATCGCAACCCGCAAGGCGCCGCCCTCAACCCCTGGACAGGCCGCATCTGGACGCATGAGCACGGCCCGCGCGGCGGCGATGAAATCAATATTCCCCAGGCGGGGCTGAACTATGGCTGGCCCATTGCCACGCATGGGCGCAATTATTCGGGGCTGGCCATACCGGAAGCTGTGGGCGCTGATGTCGAAGGCATGGAGCCCCCGCATTATGTCTGGGAAGAATCCCCGGCCATTTCTGGCATGGCTTTCTATGATGCCGGGCGGTTTCCGCAATGGCGTCACAGCGTGTTCATCGGGGCGCTTAAAGACAGGGAACTGATCCGGCTGGAGCTGGATGGCGATCGCATTGTGGCCGAAGAGCGCCTGTTGGGTGAACTCGACGCGCGGATCCGGGATGTCCGGCAGGGGCCGGACGGTTACATCTATGTGTTAACTGACAGTGGCAACGGCGCGTTGCTGCGCCTCAGCCCCGAGCCTCGCCGTTCACAGTGAGGTCAAGCAAGGCCGTGTGAATTCGGTGCCGCAGGCATCCCGCTAACCCCGGCTTCTTATATACGCTGTTCCGCACTGTTTCCTGGCTGATTTCATTGTTGAAAATCAGTCGTTTGGCGGCTTTTTCAGGTGTGTGCATTTTGTTACGGAATCAATACAAAATATAAAACCATGTTATAAATATGGATTAAACACAGCGCGCTTTCCATTGTTTTAGCGCAGCTCAGCTCATTTCATTTGCGGGAGAAGCACCCAACAATGTCGCTGTTCAATTTCCGTTTCAACGATATGAGCCTGACCCGCCGGGTCTGGGCTGTCATGATTTTCAACGGGCTGGCCATGCTGGCTGTCATGGCCACTTCGGGTTGGGGGCTGTATCAGGCCCGTTCCAGCCTGGACATCGTACATTCCCAGCGTATGGCAGCGGCAGAACAAGCCAGTCAGCTGACTCAGGAATACTACAACCTGCGCCTGCACATGCTGCTGAGCTTTCAGCACGATCCGCAAAGCGCGCTGTATTCCCTGCACGGGCACGATCTTTCCGATCACACATCGGTTTATCAACAAACTGAAACGGCGTGGCGCAAGCATCAGCAAACCCTGCAGTCCCGCACTCTGGATGCCGAGGAAACCCGCCTGCTGGCCGAAGTCACCCAGCGTCAGAACGCCTGGTTCGCCAAGGTGAAGAATGCCGTCGATCGCGTGCATGCGGGTAATTTCAGCCCCGATTCCATGCAGGATTTTCTCGTCGCCGGGCGCACGGAAGGCGATGCGCTGCAGGTGGCTCTGGTCAACCTGCAGCAATACCAGAGCATGAAGGCCGATGAAGCCGTTTCCGATGCCGAAGCCCGCTACTACCAGGCGCTGCTCATCTTTGCCCTGGTTGCCCTGTTTGTCATCCTGCCTGGCATTTTCCTGATGTTCTGCAGCATGAAACGCTTGAGCCGCGGCTTCGGGCGCGCCGTGCAGGCTGCCCAGGCCATTGCCTCGGGTGATCTTGCCTATGCCGACCACGATAAAGGCCGCGATGAAATCGGTGTTCTGATCACCCAGATGCGCAATATGCGCGATCACCTCAACAGCCTGATTCAACGTATTGTCAGCGGCGCCAATTCGGTCTCCACGGCAGCCGACGAAGTTGCCCACGGCACGCAAGATCTCTCCGCCCGCACCGAACAGCAGGCCGCCGCGCTTGAGCAAACCTCGGCGGGCAGCGAAGAACTCAACAGCACCGTGCTGCAAAACGCCGATAACGCCGCCGAAGTCGATCGCATGGCAATTGCCACCTCGCAACTGGCCGAGCGGGGCGGTGTGGTCACCAATAACGCCGTCACCACCATGGAAGAAATTCGCCAGGCATCTGAAAAGATTGGCGAAATCGTCAACATCATTGACGGCATTGCTTTCCAGACCAACATCCTGGCCCTGAATGCCGCAGTAGAAGCCGCAAGGGCTGGCGAGGCTGGCAAGGGCTTTGCTGTGGTGGCAGGCGAGGTTCGCGCCCTGGCGCAACGCAGCGCCAGCGCCGCCCAGGAAATCAAGCAGGTCATTCAGGAATCCGTCGATGGCATTCGCAAGGGTTCTGAAGAAGTGTCCGAAGTCGGCGTGGCCATGAACGAAATCGTCGAGAGCTTCCGTCACATGACAACCCTGATCGGCGAAATCGCCAACGCCAGCAAAGAACAGGCGCTGGGCCTGCAGCAGATCAACGAAGCCGTCAACCACATGGATTCCACCACACAGCGTAACGCCATGCTGGTGGAAAGCACGCTGCACACATCAGAACTGCTGCAGCGTGAAGCAGGCACTTTCCGTTCACTGGTATCAACATTCCGCCTGTCTCAGGAAGCCGCTGGCCTGTCGTATCAGCCTGCTTACGAAGATATCCCTGAAGTGCCCGATACGCGTCCGCGCCTGGGGCTGCCGGCTTAAATCCGCTTTTCAGCTTGTATAAACAAGGGCTGCCGTTTTATATGGCAGCCCTTGTTCATTCATCAGCGTAAAAAGCGTCAGCCTTGAAAGCCGCCTTCATCCAGCCAGGCTTGCTCTTCAGCCGTGGTTGCACGGCCCAGCAGATGATTCCGGTGCGGGAAGCCCCCGAAGCGCTGGATGATTTCACAGTGATGCACAGCCCATTTACCTGAGCTGGATTCTGGAATGGCGTTGAAGAGGGCAACGCAGCGCTCCTGATCGGCCAGGGATTCCGAATGCATGAAGGGCAGGTAGAAAAAACTGCGCAGAGCAATATCGTATTTCTGGTCGTGGCCGTCTTCAATCGCCTGGCGCGCAACGCTCAAAGCCATGGGGTCGGTGGCGTAGGCGTGAGCGCTGCCGCGAAACAGGTTGCGCGGCATCTGGTCGAGCAGCAGAATCAGGGCCAGTGCGCCTTCGGCGCTGTCGGTCCAGGTGGCGAGTTCGCTGCGCGCTGCTGCCATATGCAAATCGAGAAAATTTTCGCGGCATTGTTCATCGAATGCTTTGCCGCCCTGAAACCAGCGCTGCGGGCCTGCATCCACCCAGAAATCAATGACATCTTTTGCGGTTTGTTGCATGGTCAAGCCTCCAAGAGCGATAAATTCGGCCAGCAGCCGTGTTTCACTTCGGTGCGAAGCGTAGGAAACCGGCGCTCAGGTGAGGCCGGGCCGTTGCTGGCAGCTTTCGTACCACAAGGGGTTGGGCTGGCCTTGAGCGGCGAACTGCTGGGCGCGTCGGGGCGAACGCCAGATGCCGCCCGCCATGCCCAGCTGAGGCTGGACGGCATACCAGAACCAGCGCCCGTCTTCGTCTTGCGCCAGCCAATTCCAGCCCTCAGGCGCATCAGCCCAGGCAGGCGGTGAGGGTTGCAGCATTTTTTGCAGGCGGGCAAACGTGTCGGGGCCGACCGCATCGCCAGCCGGAATAACGGCCCAGGCTACAGGCCCGACATCTCTTTGCAACTGCGCCTGCACGACATCCGTGGTGGCGTCGGAGGGGTCGTTGCGGCGGGCTTCGACCCGGGCCATCAGAATGGC
>JAAZDZ010000109.1 GCA_012512545.1 Alcaligenaceae bacterium
ATGAAGCCTGGCTTGCGCAAAAGCGAATTCAAAAAACAGCCTGTGGCTGGCAGGATAGGCATTTCGCCCGCGGGTGTGCCGCGCTTGCAATCACGCAGAGAACATCATGACAACACAGGATTATTCCGACTGGATCGGTCGCAAGGAAAGCTATTCCGACAACCTGGACGCAGGCCACGTCCGCCAGATCGCCCTGGCGCTGGACAGGCCCGCGCCAGCAGAAGGCGAGGCGCTGCCGCATTTGTGGCTGTGGGCGCATTTTGTGCACGGCCAGGAATATGCAGAGCTGGGGCGCGACGGCCACCCCGCACGCGGCGCTTTTCTGCCGCCGCTGGGCGAGCGCAACCGCATGTGGGCCGGCGGGCGGGTTCGCTTTAACGAGCCTTTGCGGGTCGGAATCCCTGCCGAACGCCAGTCCACTATTCTGAAAATCGTCGAAAAGAAGGGGCGCACCGGCAGCCTGCTGTTCTTTACGGTACAGCACGATTATGTCCAGGAAGGCCGTGTGTGCGTCAGCGAGGAACAGGACATCGTCTACCGCGCACCCACTGCGCCCAAGCTGGAAGGCAATATCGAACCGCCGCAAAGCCAGTGGTCGGCCAAGGTCGAGCCCAGCAGCATCATGCTGTTCCGGTATTCGGCTGTGACTTTCAACGGCCACCTGATTCATTACGATCTGGATTACGTCACCAAGCAGGAAGGCTACCCCGGCCTGGTCGTGCACGGCCCGCTGATCGCCACCAAGATGTTGCAGGCTTGCATGGAAGCAAACCCGGGCAAAGAAGTGGCGTCGTTCGATTATCGGGGTTTGCGTCCCCTGATTTCTCCCAAGCCTTTTGAAGTGGCCGGAACCCT
This sequence comes from Alcaligenaceae bacterium, assembly GCA_012512545.1. Taxonomy (GTDB): domain Bacteria; phylum Pseudomonadota; class Gammaproteobacteria; order Burkholderiales; family Burkholderiaceae_B; genus Yanghanlia. The sequence continues at coordinate 856 of JAAZDZ010000109.1, forward strand.
GCTGGAAGACGGCAGCGCCAAGCTGTGGGCGGAGCAGGACGGCACACTGGCGCATCAGGCCGAGCTGACTTTCAAGTAAAAACAGGAGACTTCACCATGCAAGCACCCATGCGCAGCGCGCTGTTTGTGCCTGGCAACCGGCCTGAACGCTATGCCAAAGCGCTGGCGGCGGGCGCCGATGCCGTCATCATCGACCTTGAGGATGCGGTCGCTGCCGACGACAAGGATACGGCTCGCGAACATATCGCCCGCTTTGCCGCCGAGCACCCGGAAGCGCGTTTTCTGGTACGCAGCAATGCGGCGGATACCCCCTGGTTTGAGGCAGACATGGCTTTATGCGGCGCTCACGAGGCAATTGCCGGTGTGGTACTGCCCAAGGCGGAATCAGCTCTTGATCTCAAGCGTGTCAGAGAACTCACCGGCAAAACCATTATTCCCATTGTGGAAAGCGCTAAAGGGGTGCTGGCCCTGGACGAGCTGGCCAGCGCAGAAGGCGTGGAGCGCCTGGCGTTTGGCTATCTGGACCTCATGCTCGACACGGATACCCGCCCCGATACGCCGGGCGCGCGTCTGCTGCTTGATCACATCCGCTGCCGGGTACTGCTGAGCAGCGCGGCGGCGGGCATCCAGGCGCCTCTGGATGGGGTGCATCCCGATTTCCGCGATAGTGAAACCTTGTCCAGCATCGCCATTCAGGTGCGCGACATGGGTTTTTCCGGCGTGCTGTGCATTCACCCGGCTCAAGTCACCGTGGTACACGCCGCTTTTGCTCCATCCGAAGCGGAGCGCGACTGGGCGCGGCGGGTCATGGCGGAATTTGAACGCACGGGTTCTGCCGCGTTCCAGATCGACGGCGTGATGGTTGATGCGCCGGTGATCGAGCGCGCCCGGCGCATTCTGGCGTCTGCGGTCTAAGAGTTAAACGCGGCTCAGAAGCTGGTCGCTGCAGGCGGCCAGCAATTCTTCCACACTGCCTTGCGGCAGCATCAGGCCGGGCGCGAGATCGCGCAGTGGCATCAATACAAAGGCCCTTTCGTGCATGCGCGGATGCGGCAGAATCAGGCTGTCCGTGCGCATTTCTTCCTGGCCATGCAGCAGCAGGTCGAGATCCAGGCTGCGCGGCGCGTTGCGGTAGGGGCGCAGTCTGCCATGCCGGTTTTCAATGTCTTGCAGTGCCTGCAGCATTTCAAGGGCGTTGAGCGTGGTATCCGCTTTCAGCACGCCGTTCAGATAGTCAGGGCCGCTGGCGCCGACCGGAGCGCTGCGATAGAGCGGCGACACCCCGGTGTTGAGCACACCGGGCACAGCGGCGATATCGCGGGCCGCCGCCATCAGCGTGGCGTGCGCATCGCCCAGATTGGCGCCCATGCCGATGTAGGCGGTGACAGTGGGGGAGGTTGCGGTTTTCATGGGTTGGTATTGCTTGCGTCGCTTGCCGGACTTCTGGGTTTGCGACGCGGGCGCCGCCTGCGTTTGCGCAGCCCGGTGGCCGCACGCTCGCCCCGGTTGGCCGCCTGCCAGGCTTCAATCATGGGGGCGCGGTCGTCCGGGTTGGCGTCGGCCAGATCCATCCACCACTGGGCCATGACGCTGTCCACCTCGCGCGCTTCGGCCCGCAATTGCAGGAAATCCACGGCGGCGCGGAAGCGGGGCTGATCCATCATGCGCCAGATGGCTTTGGCGTTGACGCGTTCAAAGCGCGCCTGCATGAACCAGATCTCGCGGATATCAGCTATGAATCTACGTTGTATAGCCATTTTGCGGGATTGTTCATCCAGCACGGAGTCAGCCGCTTCCAGAAGGGTCTGGGTGGGGTGGCCACCGGCCTGCACGAGCGCCTGCCAGCGTTGGTAGACCAGCTTCCATAGCAGCGCGGCAAACAGGAAGCTGGCACTGACGGGCTTGCCGGCCCGCACGCGGATATCGGTGCGGGCCAGGGCCAGGTCGACGAATTTTTCGCCTTCGGGCACATTGAAGACGACATCAAGCAGTGGCATGAGATCCTGGTGCAAACCGACTTCCCGCAACATGCGCAGGCAGTCCATGGCGTGACCACATGTCAGCAGCTTGAGGGTTTCGTCGAACAGGCGCGAAGCAGGCACGTGCTCAATGAGCGGCGCCAGGCGGCGGATGGGTTCCAGCGTGGAGGGCTCGATTTCCGCTGATAGCTTGGAGGCGAAACGCACAGCGCGCAGCATGCGGACAGGGTCTTCACGATAGCGCTTTTCTGGCTCGCCGATCATGCGTACCAGCCGCTTCTGCAGGTCGGCCACGCCGTGGTGGAAGTCGATGACCTCCTGGCTGATCGGGTCGTAATACAGCGCATTCAGGGTGAAGTCGCGCCGCGCGGCGTCTTCTTCGTGGGTGCCGAATTCGTTATCGCGCAGAATCCGGCCATGTTCGTCTGTGTGGCCGTTGCCTGGCGTTGAGGGCGCCCGAAAAGTTGAAGTTTCAATGATTTCCGGCCCGAACACTACGTGAACCAGGCGGAAGCGGCGCCCGATGATGCGGGCCCTGCGAAACAGCGGTTTGACCTGTTCGGGCGTGGCGTTGGTGGCCACGTCGAAATCCTTGGGTTGCAGGCCCACGATGAGATCGCGGACGGCTCCCCCCACGATGTAGGCTTCATAGC
>JAAZDZ010000110.1 GCA_012512545.1 Alcaligenaceae bacterium
CGTCATGACTGCGCCTTCATGCACCGCCGCCAGCCATTGCCTGTTGCCGGGCAAGGGAAGAATGACCGCAACGGTTCCCCGGGGGTGCAGACTGGCCAGCACCGCCGCAGCGCTGCAACAACGCTGCGCGCTGCGGATTTTTGCACCCGCGCGCCACACCCCGGCAGACGCCGCTGCACCCACCGCCACCACATAATGGCTGGCTCGTTGGCGCCGCGCCAGCGAACGCGCCTGCCCCTGCGGGTGGTTGCCCAGCAGAGGAAACCATTCCAGCCCGAAAACCAGGGTGATTCCATGACGTTGAAGCATGTTCCGGGAGAGAGCAGTCATGGTGTCAGAACCCCTCTTCCACATGAGCCGTGACAACCATGATGGTGGTCAGGCGCTGGCTGCCCGCACGATCGCTGCCTCCCAGCGCCAGGGGCAGACCCGGGTTCAGACGCCGCGTTTCGGTTTCCTGCTGGCTGCGATCAAAGCCGGAAATCAACAGTGGCTGGCCGGGCATCAGCGCCACCTGCTGCACCGTGCCGTTACCGTCAATCGTGATCTGCTGCAGCTGCAACGGGTTATCGCCCTCGCCGAAAGTGACAGACTTGAGCGGTTGCGCCACGGTATTGTCATAAGCCACCGACAACAGCACCTGGCCATCTTCCTGCGCATCCGGCACAAGCGTAATCAGCGAGCCCACGGTTTCTTCGCGCTGACTGACCGAGACAGAAGGCAGCGTGGTATCAAACGAGCTGCGCTGAGTGATAGTTTCTACTTTGTCTATATAAGAAAAGGTCGTACGGACCGCATGCGTCACGGGCCGGCGATTCAAGGTCAGGACAGGCAGGCTGTTGCGCCGGACCACCTGCCCCACAGTGCCCAGAGCCTTGACCAGAAACTCGCTGCCCAGATAGCGGCCATCCGTGACCCCTGCGCTGAGAACGCCGGAATCTGCGGATGACACGCCAGCCATGCCAGCCGCCGCAGCCACCCTGGCGCCGGTAAAAACGATATTCCAGTCAATACCTGCTTCAGCGCCATCTTCAACCAGAACGGTAAGCTCTTCGAACAGCAGGCGCACCCGGCGCGTCATGGCACGATTCTCGCGTTCAATGAAGGCCGCGACTTCGCGCAATACGTCGGGCGTGTCTGTCACTACCAGCATGGCCGAAGCGCCGGGTTCAGCCACCACGACCCCAGCGCGCGACAGGAATGGCTCGACACGGGCTTTGACGGTGAGCAGCGGATCATGCCGCTCCAGGGACAGTTCAGTGCGGGAAGCACTGGCAAACCCCTCGCGCGAAGAGGTTTCCTGCAAGCCCAGAGAAGCGTCTGCGGCAGCCTGCAAGGTCAGCAGCCTGACATCAAAGGCGCGCGTTTCGGTCCGGTAGAATTCGATGCGCTCATCCTGGTAGCGCCAGCGCACACCCAGGCGCGCGCCGATGCTGTCGAGGGTATGGGCCAACGGCTCGGGACCGCCATCCAGGCTGACTGTGCTGTCCGCCGCATGAAGGGGCTGCACGCCTGAACCCAGACTCAACCGCGACACAAAAGCCTCAAGCGGCAGCAGGCTTTCTGGCCGGACAAGCACCGGAATGCCGGTCGCCCGGGTAATGCGCTGCGCCAGCACAGGCAGGGGCACAGGGCCACCATCGAACAGCAGGGTTGTATCCACATTGGCCCGCAAAGCCATGGGCAGGGTGACGTCGCGCGCCAGGGGCTGAGATTTGCCCGCCAGCCAGGGCCGGTCGACATCCTGTGCGGCGCGCTGGCGCTGCGCCTCGGATACGGCGGTAAAGCTTTCATGAGCAGCATCAATGCGCTGCCCGGCCGCCCTGATGGCCTGGCTGATTTCATTCATCCGCTCATTCAATGCGCATCCTGGCATCGCGCCCGCCAGCAGCCCCAGCAACGCCATGCGCGGCAGCCCTGTTTTCCAGAGGTTTGTCATGACGCAGCTCCCCGGCCAGCGCGACGATCACACGGCTGCGCATACGGCACCACCCGCAAGACACGGTTGGAATAGAAGCACGGCTGCAACGGGCGATCACCCATTTCAGTGGCGGCCAGCAGCTCGCGCACAGCGGATTTGAAGTCGGTTTCAAAACTGGCCTCGCCTACCAGCGGGATATCCACATCCACCGCCCAGTGCTCGGCTGAGAATGTCCAGCCAGCCGCACTGGCCCAGCGCCCCAGCGCCTGCCGGATGGTGTGATCGGCAGGACTGACGGCATAGCGGTTGACAGGTGCCCCCAGATAGCCGGGGGCGCTATCGCTGACGGCCGCCAACGCCGCAGAGGGCGCCTGGGTGCCAGGCGCGGCCAACCAATCCGGGTGAACCGTATCGCCGGGCGGCGGCAAGCCGCTTTCAACTCCGGTGGACGGCGCCACGACAGGGCTTGCCTCTTTGCCGAAATCTGAAACCTGTTCTGAGATGGCCGCATGCTGCAACCCGTGCTCCGTGACGCCTGCCTGCGCAGGCGCCGCCGTACCCACCCTTCTGATACTGCCGCGCAAATGCCCGCCGCGTAATTCCAGGTGCTCATACACGCCTTCAAGCACCATGTAGGGAGACTCGCTCCGATAGGACAGCGGCCGCCAGCCTGCGGCAGAGGCATCAAATACGGCTGGCCAGGCGCCTTCGGGATGAAACTGCAGCCACATGAACGCGCCATCATCAAATACCTGCACCGGCATGATTTCAGGGGCGCCTGCCAGTTGCCAGTCGAAACTGAATTGCGCATAACCGCCGCTACCAGCGCCACGGGAAGTCGTAACGCCCGATTTTTCAGGATGCGTGAAGGGCCAGGGCCAGCCTGCAGGCCCAAAGCGGGCTTCCGGGCCCGCGCAGCCGGACAGGATCAAGAGAATCGGAACAAGAAAGCGGATGGGAATCATGGCCTGGCATCTGTATGAAAGTTTGCGAAAAACCGACGCAACCGGCATTCACAGCCATCATGCCAATGGCCGTTTACCGGTACCAGACTGAGATATACGGACAGATTTTTTAGTCAGATGGGCGGATTCATCCACCTGTTTCTTCAAAAAAAACCCGGAATCACATGAAAATGATTCCGGGTTCTACAGGCTTGCTGCTGGCCGCCACAACCGGAACAAGCCGGTTGCCTGCTGCCCGCAAAAAAAGTCAGCGCTTCATGATTTTGCCTGCTTCGGTACTGGCGGTTTTAAGCGTGGTCATGGCCGGCTGATTGCCTCCCAGCGCCTCTGTGAGCTGCTGGTGGAACATGTCGCGGATTTCCGGGTAGTTCTTGACGCGGAAACCCCGTGCAGCGTCGTCGGCGGTATCGGCATGCGCTGCGACCATGGTGGACCATTGATCCAGATTCTTGTAGTAGGAGCTGCCCGTCTCTTCCAGCGCCTGCTTGGTCAGGGGGAGATAGCCGGTTTCCTGGTGCCAGCGCGCCGCCCGTTTGGGATCTGCCAGGAAGGCCAGGAAAGATGCGCTGGCCTTGTCGGCTTCCTTGGACTGGCCTGCGATCACCCACAGGGCCGAACCCGACATGAAGGGGTTGCCGGGCTGCTTGGTGACTTCAGGATAATACGGCAGGCCCGTCACCCCGAAATCCAGCTTGGAGGCCGCGCGGAATTCGCCCAGATTGCCCGACACCGACAGCAGCACGGCGCATTCGCCGTTGGCAAAGCGCTGGGTGGCCACTTCGTTGAACTCCGGCTTGACCATGAGTTCGGAACGAACCCAGCTGATCATCATGGACAGATGCCTGACATACATGACATCGAAAATGAAAGCGGGCGTGCCGCGCCCTTTCAGCCCATTGCCTTCAGAGGTATACGGCTGCTTGTTGACGGCGGCCAGGTTTTCGAGGTTGATGGAAACCGGCTGATCGCTGGTGAGCGGACAACGGCGCGAGCCATTGTTGGCCAGCGTGACGAGCTGATCCTGCAGGCCGCTCCAGGATCGTTGCGGTTTGGGTTCGAGATTGGCGCGTTTGAAAGCATCAATGTTGTAGTACATGACCGGAACTTCAGCCATGTAGGGAAAGGCCAGCAAGCGGCCTTTGCTGTCGCGCGCGAAGGCATTGTTGCCGCTGGAAAACCACGTGGCATCCTGAATGGGATGATGCGCCAGCAAAGCATGCAAAGGCTGAATGAAGGAACGCGCCCCAGCTTCGGGCGCGCGGTTCTCCTCAAGCTGGGCAATATGGGGTTTGTCATCGCGTTTTTCAGCGCTTTCGATGGCGCGTTCGAGTTCGGCTGTGGAACTGAATGCCTTCAAACGTACCCTGACATCGCTTTGCGAACGGTTGAACGCCTTGACCTGATCCTCAAAGACTTCGGCATTGTGAGGGGTCAGGGCGTGCCAGACCCGGATGTCGGTCGCTGCTGTTGCGCCAAAAGCCATCATGGTGGCCACCGTAGCGGACGCCCACGCAAGAACACGCGCCGACTTGGTGGTGCGTGCAAACCTTGATCGATTCATAACTCGTTCAACCCAGAAATGGAAACTCGGGCTCAGGGCGCTGGCCGTTGATGAGATCTGCCAGCGCCTTGCCTGAGCCGACACCCATTGTCCACCCAAGCGTTCCGTGCCCTGTATTCAGGTAAAGATTGGAAATTCTGGCCCGCCCGATAAGGGGGACGTTGGAGGGCGTTGCGGGACGCAGCCCCGACCAATGACATACATTATCAAAATCCAGAGTACTTGGGAACAGTGCGCGGGCCAATCGCAACATGTGGTCGCAGCGCGCTGTATTCAACGCTCTTGAATAACCTGCCAGTTCGGCCGTGCCTGCCATGCGCAATTGCTTGCCCAGCCGGGTATACACCACCTTGTGCTCGCTGTCGGTCAGGCTGACCACGGGCGCCGCCTGTTCATCAAGAATGTCGAATGTGGCGGAATAGCCCTTGGCCGGGTAGACCGGGCATGCCACGCCCAGCGGCCTGACAAGCTGCGGCGTATAGGCGCCCAGGGCCGCCACATAGGCATCAGCGCGCAGGGATTCATAGCAGCCATCAGGGCCGATGAGTTCAGCGCTGCTCACCGAACCGCCCACGCTCACCAGGCGGCTGACCTGTGTGTGGTAGCGGAATTCCACTCCCGCTTCTGCCGCTTTTCTCGCCAGTTCGCGCGTAAACACGAAAGCATCGCCAGATTCGTCTTCCGGGGTGTAATCGCCCCCGACAATGGTGTGACGGGCGGGCGCCAGAGCCGGTTCGATGGAAACGATTTCATCCGTGCTGACGATGCGGCGATCCACGCCGTGGTCGCGCATGATTTCCGCCAGTTTCTGGGAGTTCTCGAATTCGGCCGCACTGCGATAGAAATTGAGAATGCCGCGTTCCTGCTGCTGGTATTCGATGCCCAGCTCGCGCCGCATATCGCGCAGCACGCCGCGGCTGTATTCAGCCATGGCCACCAGGGCGCTCACATTGCGCGTCACGCGGGCGGGCAGGCATTCCCTGAGAAACATCAGGCCCCACAACCACTGGTGCACATCGGGCTGCAACCTGAACAGCAGCGGTGCGTCATCGCGCATCAGCCACTTGAGCAGCTTGAGAGGCGCTTGCGGATTGGCCCAGGGCTCGGCATAGGACACGGATATCTGCCCGCCATTGGCCCGGCTGGTTTCCATGCCCGCCTGCGCCTGCCTGTCGATCACCACAACATCGTGCCCAGCCTGCTTCAGCCACCACGCTGTGGAAACCCCAATAATGCCACTGCCCAATACCGCGATCTTCATGTGTTTACCTCATTGCCTTCCGGCCCGCGCGGATGAGCCGGAATCATTGCTCTTGCCTGCCTCAAACCGAATGCGCAGCCGTAGTGAAAGCATCGGCGTAGAACTCTTCTTCTGGCAGACTGCACTGTCCGGTGAAATCCTGGCGGGCAC
>JAAZDZ010000111.1 GCA_012512545.1 Alcaligenaceae bacterium
ATTCCCGCACCATCCGCACACAGGCGCTGGCTGCGAGAGTCACTTATTTCACCACGATTGCGGGCGCCCTGGCTGCGGTGGAGGGCTTGCAGTACATCCGCAACGGCGGGGGGCTGCAGGTGTATTCTTTGCAGGAACTCACCTCGGGCAAAGGCCAGGCGGCCTGATCCTGAACGGGTGGAACGCGTTTTCATCACCGGAGCGAGCAGCGGCCTGGGCGCCGCGCTCGCTCTTTTCTATGCGCAGCGCGGCGCTCAGGTCGCCCTGGTGGGCCGTCGCCGCGATGCTCTGGAAGCCCTGGCTGCCCAGATGCCGGGCGGGCTTCCTGCCATTTATGTTCTGGATGTGCGTGACCGCGCTGCGCTGCACGCAGCAGCCCAGGACTTTCTGCGCGGCGGCCCGGTGGATATCGTCATTGCCAGCGCGGGAATCAGTGTCGGCACGCTGACAGAAGAAACCGGGGACTTTCCGGTTTTCCAGGCCATACAGGAAACCAATCTGCTGGCCACTGTTGCGACTTTCGAGCCCTTTGTGGCAGGCATGAAGGCCAGAGGGCACGGCAGGCTGGTGGGCATTGCCAGTGTGGCAGGAGTGCGCGGCCTGCCGGGTGCGGGCGCGTACAGCGCTTCAAAAGCGGCAGTGCGCGCTTACTGCGAAAGCCTGCGGGTCGAACTGCATGGCAGCGGCGTGCGCGTGGTGACGATTTCCCCTGGTTTCATCCGCACGCCCATGACGGCGCACAACCCTTATCGCATGCCTTTTCTGATGCCAGTCGATGATTTTGCGCGGGTGGCGGTCAGACATATCGACCGTGGCCGCCGCTCAGTGGTCATCCCCTGGCAGATGGGGGTGGTGGCGGCCTTGCTGCGTGCCGTGCCAGGCTGGCTGTATGATCGCGTCGCGGCGGGCCGCAAACGCAAGCCGCGCCAGGGCGAAGGCTGAAGGAAACGGGCGGCTTTTGGTTGCTGTTGCTGCTTTGCGCAGGTGCGGCAGGCAGCGGGCGGCAGCATCAGGTGTGCATCACATCATCCAGCGAGGGCGCATCAAGATGGCCGACCTGGTTCCAATCGCCCATCTGCCATGTGCCTGTGGCGCTGATATCAAACATATTGATGCTGGTATTCAGAATGGTGCCTTCACGCTTGACCAGCAGCGAGTGCCCGCCCGCCTTGCGCCAAGCGATGTCAATCACTCCGCCGTGGGCGAATACCATTACATTCTGCCCGGCATATTCGCGGGCCAGGGCCTCAAAGGCGTTGGCAATGCGCTGGGCGAATTCCTGGAATGATTCGCCGTCTTCAATAGCCTGATCCGGCTTGCGCAGACTGATGCCTTGCGTGCTCAGATCTTTGGTCAGGGCCGCCCAGTCCAGACCTTGGTGAACGCCATAATTGCGCTCGCGCAGCGCCTCGCTGGTTGCGACGGGCAGGCCCAGGTGGGCGGTGGCAATACGGGCGGTATCGGCGGCGCGGCTCAAGTCGCTGCTGAGCACTGCCTGAAATTCCGGTTTTTCCAGAGACCGCAAATACGCGGCAAGCCGCCGCGCCTGAGCCAGCCCGACATCGCTCAAGGGAATATCCAGCCAGCCCTGCAAGCGCCGGCTGGCATTCCATTCAGTCTCACCGTGGCGAATCAGCCAGAAATGTGTGGGTTTCATGCCGGGTATTCTAGCAGCGCCGACATTCTGTTCGGATATAATCGGTTACATCCAGGCAGAGTCGTTACGAAGGCGCTCATGAAGATGTTGACAGAATCACCCGCCACGCCGCACGCGGCGGATACAGTTTCCCCCGATTACGAAAGGCTGGCCGTTTTTCTGGCGCAAGCGCGGCCCTTGTTGCAGGCACAGCCCGGGCCTGATGAAAGCGCGGAGGCCATCGTTCCTGATCTCGCCAGGATGAAGGCTTTTCTGCCGAAGTTGAACTGTTTGCTGCAAAAGGCGCGGGAACGGGGCGATGATTTGAACCCCTGGACGCTTTCTGGGATGGCTCATTACGAAGTGCCGAATGTCAGAGTGTTGGCGGCGTTCTGGAACCCCCGTTTATGCGGAGAGCGAGGTCGGGAATTTCTGAGCGTGTTTCTGCAGCAGATCAGGAAGAAAAATGAAGGTAAGGAAAATTATCTTCCGTCCAAAGACCAGTTGGAACGCGGCTATGTCATTCAGGCTGAACAATATATTGATTCGGAAAAGAAAAATGAACGGATTGATTTATTGATTGAAGGAGATGGTTTTATTTTAGGAATAGAAGCCAAGGTCATGAGCCGGGAAGGTAGCGAACAATATGAAAGGTATCACAGACGAATGCTGGAGATGGGAAAGAAAAAAGATAAAGACGCAGGCTTGTTGATATTGGATCGTTACGCAAGACCAGCTGGCTATTTGCATGCGACATGGGCCGATGTAAAAAATGCCGGACGGAAATTCATACTATTGAATAACACACACGATTTCCATACGGAACTACTTGAAAAGTTTC
>JAAZDZ010000112.1 GCA_012512545.1 Alcaligenaceae bacterium
AGTTGCTTGCCTACTTCACCTTTGATCAGGGCGTCGATGGCGGCATAGTCGGGCATCAGGAAGGGCAGCGAAAAGAGGTTCAGTTCCTTAATCTGCGGCGACCAGTTGATCGTGGAGCCCACGGCCATGTCGATCACGCCCTGGCGGATGGCGTTGAATTCGCGGGTCTGGTCGCCCTGCACCAGCGAGGTGCCGGGGTAGACCTTGATATTGATGCGGCCGTCGGTGCGCTCGCGAACCAGGTCGGACCAGATTTCAGCGCCTTGCCCCCAGGGGAAGGTGGTGTTGACCACGATGGACAGCTTGTATTCTGATTTGTAGTTGGTAGAGGCCAGGGCGGCGGAAGGCGCCATGGCAACAGCGGCAATTGAGCAGGTGATAGCGCCAAGCAGGGAACGAATCTTCATGATGTCTCCAGGTGTGAGAGGTCGGTTATCAAAAAATATCAGAAGCCCAGGTAACGGGGCAGCCAGAGGGCCAGTTCAGGGAAGACGATAAGCAGCATCAATACGACAAAGACGCCAACCAGCAGCCAGGTGACCCAGCGCAGCGTGCTTTCTATGGGCACCAGGGCAATGCGGCAGGACACCATGAGGTTGACCGCCAGCGGCGGGGTGAACTGCCCCAAGGCGACCATGACCGTGAGGATGACGCCAAACCAGACGGGGTCCCAGCCGTAGGCATTGGCAATCGGCATGAGCAGCGGCACGAAGATCAGGAAAATGGATATGCCATCGAGGAACATGCCCAGGATGGTCAGCAGCACGATAATGAGCGCCAGCACGCCGTATTCGCCGATGCCAAGGTTCACAATGGTATTGGCGATGGGGTCGATGATGCTCAGGGTGGACAAGGCCCAGGCGAAAATACCGGCCAGGGAAACCACCAGCATGATGACGGCGGACAGCTCCGCAGCTTCGCGCAGAATGATGAAAAGGTCTTTCACCTTGATGGTGCGATGCACCACCATGCCGACGAACAGGCCGTAGAACACGGCCACGACGGCGGCTTCCGTGGGGGTGAAATAGCCCATGCGCATGCCGCCCAGGATGATGACCGGTGCGGAAATCCCCCAGATGGCCTCGTAAAAACTGCGCCAGAAGGGTGGGCGTGGCAGTTCGCGCTCGGCCTGGCCCATGTTGTGGCGGCGCGCCAGCCACACGGCGGGAATAATGAGTGCAATACCCACCAGCATGCCTGGCACCAGCCCCGCAGCGAACAGGGCGGGTACGGATGCCTGTGGTACCAGTACCGAATACACAATGAAGGCGATGGAAGGCGGAATGAGGATGTCCGTTGCCGCGCCTGCCCCGACTATGGTGGCCGCATAGGGCGCCGGATAGCCGGCCCGCTTCATGGAGCCGATCATGACGGCCCCCACTGCTGCGGCGCAGGCCGGGCCAGAACCGGAAATACCGCCCAGAAACATCGCAACGGCAATGGTCACCAGCGGCAGCATGCCAGGGCTGCGGCCCACAATCGCAATGGCGAAATTGACCAGCCGGGCGGCCACCCCCGAACGGTCGAAGATGGAACCCACCAGCACAAACATGGGAATGGCCAGCAACGGGTATTTGCCCAGGCCCGCATAAAAGCTTTGTGGCACGGCCATCAGGCCGAACCAGTGTGTATCGAGATTGGACAGCACAATGGCCAGGGAGCCGGAGATGCCCAATGCAATGGCGACCGGCACACCGATCGCCATCAGAACCAGGAAACTGATGAACAACAGCGCGGCAATCATTTGGACGCCCTCAGCAGGCGATGCAGCATGCCAGTCAGCCGCAGTGTGATGACTGCTGCCAGCAGCGGAACCCAGATGGAATACCACCAGGTCGGAACACCAATGGCGGGCGACGTGTCGCCCCATGTGTATTCATCGTAGACCATGCGGGCGGAAAGAATGGTGAGTGCGATGAAGAACAGTACTGAGCACAGTGTTGCCAGGATCGCCATGGCGCGCTGCCGGTTGCGCGGGCCGGCGTCTGCCAGGAATTCAATGCGGATGTGCTGGCTGCGCACGAATGCGGTTGAGCTGGCTGTCATGGTGACCACGATCAGCAGGAAGATGGAGAACTCTTCCGTCCAGGCGAATGAGCTGTCGGTCAGGTAGCGCACTACCACGTTGGCGAAGGTGATGCAGGCCAGCAGGGCCATGGCCAGTACGGACACACAGTCTTCCAGGATGAGCGGAACTTTGACAGGCGGCTGGGAGGAGGACGCGACAAGGTCGTCCTGTGGGGTGGAGTCAGACATGAATAGCGGAAAACGGGATGATCAGCGTAATGCTAGTGGTTTATGTTGCAGCACGCATTTGGTGCTTACCCTTCAGTATCGCCTTTTTTCTTGGTGGATTTTTTCTTGGGCAGCGCCAGCATGGTGCCGCGACAACTGGGGGCGCCGCACAGGCAGCGGTATTGTTCCTTCAGTTTCTTTGTTTTGCGCCCGTCGATTTCCAGAGCGTAATCGAAGAACAGCTCTTCGCCTTCAGCGATGTCGCGCAGGCTGTAAATATAGAGTCGGGTGCCTGCTTCATTTTCGCGGGCCTCGCAGTTGGGGTCGCACGAATGGTTGATCCAGCGGGCCGCGTTGCCGCGCTGGCCGCCATCAATGATTTTTCCACTGCTGAGCGAAAAGAAAAACGTGTGGTTGGGGTCGTCGGGGCTGTAGGACGGCAGCTCGTCGGCCTCTTCAACGGTAATCCGGCGGCCGCGGTATTCAAGAATGCAGGTTTCTTCTGGAATATCACAGGCGGCGAAAACGCCTTTCCCATGTAAGGGGGAAGGGCGCACGACGTGCCAGGCGGGAATGGAACTACGTGACAT
>JAAZDZ010000113.1 GCA_012512545.1 Alcaligenaceae bacterium
ATTCCCGCACCATCCGCACACAGGCGCTGGCTGCGAGAGTCACTTATTTCACCACGATTGCGGGCGCCCTGGCTGCGGTGGAGGGCTTGCAGTACATCCGCAACGGCGGGGGGCTGCAGGTGTATTCCCTGCAGGCATTGACCGCTGACAAGGGCAAGACAGCCGCCTGATTTCAGGCAAGTGCAATTAGCTTTAAGGAGCCTCGGTAACAGCGAAGCGCATGCTTTTCGTTGTTACCGAGGCTCCTTTTTTCAATTGCATATCTGTCCACCGTGCTGCGCGATAGTGCATCCAACCTGATCTGGCACCTTGATAGTGCATGAAACACGCTGAACAGCGGCTGTATCGAGCATGTGTTTCAGAGCTCCCCTTGAGGGCACAAGCCTCTTTCAATCATTCTTTTCATTCCGCAAAACTGGCATGGGTTTTGCGTTTTCTTCGGTGAAGACTCACAGCACACAAGGAGAAACGCATGAAGCTGCTCGTGGCGATTATCAAGCCCTTCAAGCTCGACGAAGTCCGTGAAGCCCTTTCAGCCATCGGCATACAGGGCATGACGCTTATGGAGGTCAAGGGGTTCGGCCGCCAGAAAGGTCACACCGAGTTGTACAGGGGGGCGGAATACACCGTGGACTTTCTACCCAAGATTCGCCTGGAACTGGCAATCGGAGATGAGCTTGTCGAACAGGCTATCGAAGTTCTGTGCGCAGCGGCCCATACAGGGAAAATCGGCGACGGCAAGGTCTTCGTCACACCGCTCGAACAGGCTGTACGCATCCGCACCGGGGAAGAAGGCGTCGAAGCCCTCTGAGGCTCCATGCGCCCGTCTGATATTTATGGAGAATGAAAATGGATAAAGCGGACCTGGCATGGGTCAGCCTCTCGACGCTGCTCGTACTCTTGATGGTGGTGCCTGGCCTGGCACTGTTCTATGGCGGCTTAGTGCGCGCCAAGAATGTGTTGTCGGTGCTGGTGCAGGTGTTGTCGACCTTCACGCTCGCGGTTGTATTGTGGTTCATGTATGGATATTCTCTGGCCTTCACCGAAGGCAACGCTTTTTTTGGTGGCTTTGAGCGCGTCATGTTCTCGGGCATGTACGATCTGGCCAATGGTCACTTCGCCTTGTCCGGCAGCATTCCCGAGCTGAGCTTCGCTGCCTTTCAGGCCACCTTCGCCGGAATCACTTGCGCCCTGGTCGTAGGCGGTTTTGCCGAACGCATACGCTACGGTGCCGTGCTGATCTTCACTTTCATCTGGATGACGCTGGCCTACGTGCCCATTGCGCATATGGTGTGGGCAGAAGGCGGCTGGCTGTTTGAGCGTGGCGCTCTGGACTTCGCAGGAGGCACCGTGGTTCATATCAATGCGGGTGTCGCTGCGTTGGTAGGCGCGTGGGTGGTGGGTGCGCGTTTGGGATACGGCAGGGAACCCATGCAGCCGCACAACTTGTCCATGACCCTGACTGGTGCATCGCTGCTCTGGGTGGGCTGGTTCGGGTTCAATGCCGGCTCTGCACTGGAAGCCTCGCAAACCATGACGCTGGCTTTCTTCAACACGCTGTTGGCAACCTGCGGCGCAGTGCTGGCGTGGCTGTTGGTGGAATGGAAGGTGAAAGGCCGCCCCTCGTTGTTGGGCGCCAGTTCGGGGGCTGTTGCAGGGCTGGTTGGTGTGACGCCAGCCGCTGGCCTGGTCGGCCCGGGCGGGGCGCTGCTGATCGGGGTGGTGGCCGGGGCAGCGTGTGTCTGGGGAGTCAGCGGTCTGAAGAGCCTGCTCAAGGCGGATGACAGCCTGGATGTATTCGGCATTCACGGAGTGGGCGGCATCGTTGGCGCTATGTTGACCGGCGTTTTCAATGCCCAGGCTTTTGGCGGGCCGGGCCTGGAAAGCCTGTCGGGCCTGCCGTGGCAGCTCTGGGTTCAGCTCGAAGGCATTCTGATCACGATTGCCTGGTCAGGCTTGGTGGCCTGGGGCGCCTATACCGTTGCTGACAAGCTGTATGGCCTGCGGGTGGCCCCCGAAGAAGAACGGGAGGGCCTGGACATTCATAGTCACGGCGAAACCGCTTATCACTATTGAGTTCTCTTTCAATTCAAATTGAAGCGACGGCCCGGTTCAGGGCCGTCGCCATTTGCTACGGCCACAGCCATTGCCCTTCATAGACACGGGTGGCGGAGCCTTCCATGAGTACAGGCGAGCCGTCACCTTGCCAGTCAATGTGAAGCTGTCCTCCACTCAAGGTGACTTGAACGGCGGTGTCCAGCAGGCCCAGCCGCTGCCCGACCACGACGGCGGCGCAGGCTCCGGAACCACAGGCCATGGTTTCTCCTGTGCCGCGCTCGTACACCCGTAGCTTGATGTGATGGCGGTTGATGACTTGCATGAAGCCGACATTGACGCGTGCAGGAAAGCGCGGATGCGATTCCAGCAGAGGCCCCCATGATGAAACCGGTGCGTGTTCAACGTCTGCCACGCAAAGCACCGCGTGTGGGTTACCCATATTG
>JAAZDZ010000114.1 GCA_012512545.1 Alcaligenaceae bacterium
CGGCCCCGCCATGTGCATGGCTGCCAAAACCACCATCGTCCAGGCCAAGCAGTTGGTCGAATTGGGCGACCTCGACCCCGAAGTCATTGTCACGCCGGGAATTTTCGTGAACCGGGTCGTGGAAGTGTCCAACCCCCAGATCTCAAGCTGAGGACGATATGAAAAAATTGACACGCAACCAAATGGCCGCCCGGCTGGCGAAAGACATCGCGCCCGGCAGCTACGTCAATATCGGCATTGGCATGCCCACACTGGTCGCCAACTACCTCGACCCTGCCGATGAGATTCTGCTGCACAGCGAAAACGGCATCCTGGGCATGGGCCCCGAGGTCGGCGCTGAAGAAGCCGACCCCGAACTGATCAACGCCGGCAAGACGCCTGTTACTCTCTTGACGGGCGGCTCGTTCTTCCACCACGTTGACTCCTTTGCCATCATGCGCGGCGGCCACCTGGATCTCTGCGTCATGGGCGGCATGCAGGTGGCGGCCAATGGCGACCTGGCCAACTGGTCGCTGGGCCGCGCTGGTGAGCCTCCTGCAGTCGGTGGCGCCATGGATCTCGCCGTAGGCGCGAAAAAGGTCTATATCCTGATGGAGCACAATGCCAAGGACGGCACACCCAAGCTGGTGGAGCAATGCTCATTGCCTGTCACAGGCCTGGGCGTAGTGCACAGCATCTATACCGACCTGGCGGTGATCGACGTAACCCCGCAAGGCTTCAAGGTGCGCGAAAAACTGGTGGACATCACCAACGAAGAGCTGCAGAAACTCACGGCTGCGCCGCTGAGCTTCGACTGAAGTCTTACGAAATAGTTCCACAAAGCACAGCCCGGTTTCATGCCGGGCTGTGCTTTTTTTGCGGCCTGAACGCAACATCTCCTATGAATCCCCCCTTGATTTGATCTCAAACAAAGTTATTTCAAACCATTGCATTGCATTCAGTAATGATAATAGATATCATTCTGATCACTCTCATGATTAGTGTCCTGGCTTAGCCAGGGAACTTACAGAAATACAGAGCAATTTTCCTATTCGGGGCCGGGTAACGGCCTTTTTCTTGTCAGTTGAACCGGGTACAAGTCCATGACCTTTTCCAATCCAGGCCTGTCTTTCAAGGCCAAACACCTGACACTGCTGCTGGGCGCAGCATTGGGCACCACGCTGGCCGGTACGGCAGCCGCGCAACAATCCGTTCAGCAACTGGATTCCGTCGTTGTCACAGCCTCGGGCTTTGAGCAGGACATCAAACAGGCGCCCGCATCCATTTCGGTCATTACCGGCAAACAGCTTGAAGAAAAATCCTACACCGACCTGGCAGGCGCGCTGCGCGATGTGGAAGGCATCGACGTGCGTGGCGCGACCGGCAAGACGGGCAACCTGAATGTCAGCATTCGCGGCATGCCCAGCGAATACACCCTGGTGCTGATTGATGGCCGCCGCCAGAATGCTGCGGGCGACGTCACTCCCAACGGTTTTGGCGCTACCTCTACCGGCTTCATCCCGCCGATGTCCGCCATTGAGCGCATTGAAGTGATTCGCGGCCCCATGTCCACCCTGTATGGCGCAGACGCCATGGGCGGCGTGATCAACATCATTACCAAGAAAGTCGCCAACGAATGGAACGGCTCGGTTACGCTGTCTACCCAGCTTGAGCAGAATAATGATGCCGCCGACACCCATCAGGCCAACTTCTACCTGAGCGGCCCGATTGTCGAAGATACGCTGGGCGTTCAAATACGCGGCAGCGTGCTGCGCCGGGGAGATTCCAAGCTGGAATTTGATGACGGCAATACTGTCTCCACGCGCGGCCCCTCGCCTGTCAACGCCCGCAATTACACAATGGGCGCCAAGTTCACCCTGACCCCCAACAAAGACCACGATATCTGGCTGGATCTGGATCGCTCCCGCCAAAGCTTTAACAACGACAATTGCCAACTTGGCAACTTGGACGGCACAGCAGGCACTCGGGGAGCAAATACTTGCCAACCCCACCCAACCGAACCGGGAATAGCGCATGGCTACGAAGACAAGCTGCGCTTCAATCGTGATCAGGTCGCCATCGGGCACACCAGCCGCTTGTCCTTTGGCACGGTGGAATCCAGCCTGATGCGCAATAAGACGGAAACACTTGGCCGGACGATTCCGAAAGAGGCATTTCTGCCTGCGGAGCAGATCAACAACCCCCGCATTGGTGCTGCACGCACGCTGGAAACCACCAATACCGTCTTTGACACCAAGCTCATTGCTCCCATTGGTGACAACCATCTCTTGACCATAGGCGGCCAGTACTGGCGCGCCTCCATGACCGACGGCCTCATTTCTGACAAGTACAAACAGGACACATGGGCTCTGTTTGCTGAAGACGAATGGATGTTGCGTGACGACCTGGCACTCACCTTAGGCGCCCGCTACGACCATCACGACGCGTTTGGCAGCCAGATCAGCCCGCGCGGCTATCTCGTTTACAACCCCACCGACAATTGGACGTTTAAAGGTGGCGTCAGCCGTGGCTATAAAACCCCCAGCCTGGAACGACTGCACAGCGGCGTCAACGGGATATCAAGCCAGGGGGAAAATGTCAACGTGGGCAATCCCGACCTTCAGCCCGAAGTCAGCACCAGTACAGAGCTGGGCGCGCACTACGACAGCCTGCAAGGCTGGACAGTGGGTTTGACGGGTTTCCATAACCGCATCAGGGATAAAATGTCACAAGTTAGCTGCGGCGCAGACTCCAGCAGCCCCACCTGGATTGCCAGTTGTGATGCAGCACTTCCCTACATCATTGCCGGACTTGCTAAAACTGACCCTGTCAATGTCAACCCACGCTACTATCGCAACCTGGACAAAGCAACAACCCAGGGCCTTGAGTTCACATCCAGCATTGCTTTCAACGATGCATGGTCGCTGCGCCTGAACTACACCTATACCGATAGCGAAGTCAAGGCGAATGGCAAAAACATTGGCGAGTTGAGCGATACGCCAGAGCATATGGCCAATGCCACTTTGCGCTGGGACGCCAACGACCGCTTCAGCTTCTGGCTGCAGGGTGAATATCGTGGCAAAAGCCGCCGCTTTGATGGCAAGTATGAAAACTACACAACGGCTGACAAGGAGACCTACGATGCGCTGGGCGACCTCAAAGCCTACACCGTCTTCAACCTGGGCGGCCAATATCGCGTTTCAAAGGATGTAACGCTGAACGGTACTATCTATAACCTGTTCGACAAGGACTTCCTGGAGTGTAAGAACTACACCAATAGCAGCGGAACTGTAGTCTGCGGCAGCCCCTATATTCAATCCGGGAGCTCCACCAAGGGCACGCTTCCTTACGCAGGCCGCGCATTCTGGGTGTCCGCCAACATCGCCTTCTGAACCAGCAGACTTGAACCACCTCTGACACAGGCTTTGGCGCAACTGCCAAAGACTGTGTCAGAACTCAGAACAACGGGGCGTCATTGCCCCGTTTTTCATGCGTGCTCGTTCCGGCGCTTCTGAAACCGCCTGTCGGCCAGGGAAAGACGGATAGCCGGCAATCAGGCGGGCGGTATACTTGCCACTTGAAAGAACGCCCCCGCTGTCAGAATAGTTGGAACCTCTACAGATGTTAGAGTTTGAACATCCAATCCGGGGCAGTGAGAAGGTTCCCATGAAGTATTCCCCTGAGCGCCGCGAAGCCATCTTGGCCAAGCTGGAGGCGCCTTACAACCGCACAGTCAGCGAGCTGGCGACGGAAGAAGGTATTTCGGCCGCCACGCTGTATAACTGGCGCAAACAAGCCCGTCGTACGGGTCGTTTGCTGCCGAACGCGTCGGCGACCACAGAAGGCTGGAGTTCCCAGCAGAAGTTCAATGCCGTGTTGGAGACGGCAGCGCTGACTGAAGAAGAGCTGGCTGAATATTGTCGGCGTCGTGGTTTGTATCCCGAACAGATTCGTCGCTGGCGCGCCAGTTGTGAGCAGGCCAATGACCAGTCTGACTTGGCGGCAGAGCGACAATCAGAATCGACCAAGGCGGAACGTAAACGGATTCGGGAGTTGGAACGGGAGCTGCGCCGCAAGGAGGCGGCTTTGGCGGAAACGGCAGCGCTACTGGTGCTGCGAAAAAAAGTCCAGGCGATCTGGGGGGACGAGG
Organism: Alcaligenaceae bacterium; assembly: GCA_012512545.1. Lineage (GTDB taxonomy): Bacteria > Pseudomonadota > Gammaproteobacteria > Burkholderiales > Burkholderiaceae_B > Yanghanlia. The sequence continues at coordinate 4,130 of JAAZDZ010000114.1, forward strand.
AAAAATGACCAATGCCCTAGATCGCCGCCGAATTGTGGAATTGGTCAATGAAGCGGTGGCAAGCGGAGCTCGCCTGCGTAGTGTCTGTGCAGAGCTGGGGATCGGACAGAATACCTACCGACGCTGGTCTGGTGGCGGAGAGGATCAACGGCCCCATGCTATACGACCGACCCCTTCCCATGCGCTGACTCAGACAGAGCGTCAAGCGGTTCTTGATGTCTGCCACCAGCCGCAGTTTGCGAGCTTGCCCCCGGCGCAGATCGTGGCGCGGCTGCTGGATGATGAGCAGCGCTATCTGGCCTCGGAGTCGAGCTTCTACCGCATTTTGCATGCGGCGGGAGAACAGCGTCGGCGCGGTCGCCAGGCAGCGCCTCGGCGCAAGGGGCCACCCCGTCGCCATCGTGCCGACCATCCTAACGCCGTGTGGAGTTGGGATGTGACGTATTTGCCCACACAGGTTCGCGGCCAGTTCCTCTATCTGTATCTGATCATCGATATCTACAGCCGCAAGATTGTGGGCCACGAAGTCTTTGAATCGGAAAACATGGCCAACAGCGCCCAGGTCATTCAACGCGCCGTGCTGCGCGAGCAATGCGCCCACCGCCCCTTGGTATTACACGGCGATAACGGCTCGGCCATGAAAGGCTCGACCATCCATGCCAAGCTTGAAGAATTAGGCGTCACACCCTCGCACAGCCGTGCGCGCGTCTCGAACGATAACGCCTACTCTGAGTCTTTATTCCGCACCTGCAAATATCATCCGACATTCCCGGCGTCTGGCTTCGCAGACCTGGTTGACGCTCGTAAGTGGGTGGGGGAATTCGTGCATTGGTACAACGAACTGCATCGTCATAGCGAAATCCGTTACGTCACGCCCGCCCAGCGCCATGCCGGCCAGGACCGCACCATACTTGCGAGACGTCATGCGCTGTATCAGAAGGCGCGTGCTCAACACCCTGCGCGCTGGTCAGGCAACACCCGTAACTGGCAACCCATCGGCAGTGTCTGGCTGAACCCCGAGAAGGAAATAGCAATTACCCAAGATCAGAAAGTATTAGATGCCGCATGACTTATGTTCCAACTACCTTGACAGACGCCG
>JAAZDZ010000115.1 GCA_012512545.1 Alcaligenaceae bacterium
GACCCAGGAAAGCCAGTCGTGGACCTTCACTGGGGTGGCGCAACGCCCGGTGCTGTCGCTGCTGCGCGATTTTTCCGCTCCGGTGGAAATCGACTATCTGCGCTCTGACGACGAACTTGCGTTGCTGGCCCGGCTCGACCCCGACCCCTTCGCCCGTTGGGAAGCAGGGCAGGAACTGGCCCGTCGCCTGCTGCGCAAACGTGTGGACGCCATTGTGGAAAACGCCCCCGCGCCCGACAGCGGGCTGCTGCGCGCCACCTGGACAGCGCTGCTGGAAGATGACGACCTTTCGCCCGCCTACCTGGCTCAAGTGCTGGCGCTGCCCACCCAGCGCGAGCTTCTGGAGCGCTCATCGCCCATGAGGCCGCAAGCGGTTGTGCAGGCGCACCGCGAACTCAAGGCCGAGCTGGGCCAGCACCTGGCAGCCCTGTGGCGCACGCTTTACGACCATAATGCCGACGACGGCAGGCCGTATTCACCCGACCCCGAATCCTCAGGGAAGCGGGCCTTGCGAGCGCTGGCCCTGGGCTATCTGCTGGCCGGTTCGCAGCCGCACGCCAACCAGCTTGCCCTGCAGCAGTACAAAACCGCCAGCAACATGACAGACAGCATGACGGCGCTTACGGCGCTGACCAACTGGGGCGACGCCGACACCCGCAATGCTGCCATCCGGCATTTTTACGACAACTGGCAGGACGACCCGCTGGTGATTGACCGCTGGTTCTCGGTGCAGGCCGCTTCGCCGTTCACCACGGTAGAAGAAATCCAGGCGCTGATGCTGCATCCGGCATTCTCGCTGCGCAACCCGAACCGCGCACGTTCCGTCATTTTCCAGTTCTGCATCAATAATCTTGGCCATGCCCACAGCCCCGAAGGCTATGAGTTCTGGGCGGATCAGGTGCTGGCCCTGGATGCCCTGAACCCTGAAATTGGCGCCCGCCTGGCCCGCACGCTGGATCACTGGGCCCGCCTCGAACCAGCCCTGCGCGACGCAGCCCGAACCTCACTGGAACGCGTCCGCCAGCATCCGGCGCTCTCGCGCAACACGGCGGAAATCGTCAACAAATCCTTGAATCTCCACCCGGAGCACTAAACAATGAAGTACACATCCCTGACCCAGTACCTGGTCGAGCAGCAGCGTACCGGCCCCGCTATCTCGGCTGAGCTGCGCCTGCTGATCGAAACCGTGGCGCGCGCCTGCAAAGCGATCGGCCATGCGGTAGGAAAAGGCGCGCTGGGCGGCGTGCTTGGCAGCCTGGAATCAGAAAACGTCCAGGGCGAAGTCCAGAAAAAACTCGATGTCCTGTCGAATGAAATTCTGCTGGACGCCAACGAGTGGGGCGGTCATCTGGCGGCCATGGCTTCGGAGGAAATGGAAACCATTCACCGCATCCCCAACCGCTATCCCAAAGGCGAATATCTGCTGTTGTTCGACCCTCTGGATGGCTCTTCCAATATCGACGTCAATGTATCAATTGGCACGATTTTTTCCGTCTTGCAGGCCCCGGCAGGCGCCTCGGGGCGCGATATCGAAGAAAGCGACTTTCTGCAGGCTGGCAGCCGCCAGGTTGCCGCAGGTTATACGGTCTACGGCCCGCAGACCATGCTGGTGCTGACCCTGGGCAACGGCGTGGTGGGCTTTACGCTGGACCGCGAAACCGGCGCCTGGTGCCTGACGCACGAAAACATCCAGATTCCTGAGCAAACCAAGGAATTCGCCATCAATATGTCGAATATGCGCCATTGGGAAATGCCGGTGCGCCGTTATGTTCACGAATGCCTGGCGGGCAAGGAAGGCCCTCTGGAAAAAGACTACAACATGCGCTGGATTGCCTCCATGGTGGCGGATGTACACCGTATTCTGAGCCGTGGCGGCATCTTCATGTACCCGCGCGACGCCCGTCCCAGCGGCAAGGCGGGCAAGCTGCGCCTGATGTACGAAGCCAACCCCATGGGCATGATTGTCGAACAGGCGGGCGGCCTGGCCATTGACGGCGAACAGCGCATTCTGGATATCCAGCCCACTGCGCTGCACCAGCGGGTAGGCGTGATTCTCGGTTCACGCGAAGAGGTCGAGCGCCTGCAGCGCTATCACCAGCAGCAGCCGTCTCAGGCTGAATAAACGGCAGCGGGCGGGCCTGACTCCCTGAAAAAAGGGCCGGTTCAATACGAACCGGCCCTTTTGCTGTGTGGCAGACAGGCCATTGGCGGCCTGTTCAGAATGCTTCAGTCAATCGTCAGAATAGTGGCGCCCGTGGTTTTGCGGGCGGCCAGAGCTTCCTGGGCCTTGGCGGCCTCTTCCAGCGGGAAACGCTGGCCGATGGCGACTTTGATGCTGCCGTCCACTACCAGCGAGAAAAGCTCGTCGGCCGCCGCCTGCATGTCCTGCTGGGTGAGGACGTAATCGCCCAGCTTGGGGCGGGTGACGTACAGCGAGCCCTTGTTATTCAGCAGGGCGAGATCCACGCCTTCTACCGGGCCGGAGGCATTGCCGAAGCTGACCATCAAGCCGCGCGGACGCAGGCAGTTCAGGGAAGTCATCCAGGTGTCTTTACCCACGCCATCGTAAACCACTGGCAGCTTTTCGCCATTGGTCAGTTCTTTGACACGCGCCGCCACATCTTCGCGGCTGTAATCTATGACTTCCCAGGCGCCATGCTCTTTGGCCAGCGCGCATTTTTCGGGGGTGGATGCCGTGCCGATCAACTTGACGCCCAGCGCGCGTGCCCACTGGCAGGCCAGCAGACCCACGCCGCCCGCCGCAGCATGAAACAAGGCAATTTCGCCTTCCTGCAAGCGGTAGCACTGGCGCAGCAGGTACTGGGTGGTAAGGCCCTTGAGCATGATGGCGGCAGCGTCTTCATAGCTGATGGCATCGGGGATTTTCACCACGCGGTCAGCCGGCACGTTGCGCAAGTCAGCATAGGCACCCAACGGGCTTTGGCCATAAGCGGCGCGATCGCCCACCTTGAGGTGCGTAACACCCTCGCCTACCGCGACGACATCGCCTGCCGCCTCGAAGCCCAGCCCATGAGGCAGGGGGTGCGGATACAAACCGGTGCGAAAATAAATGTCGATGAAATTCAGACCCACCGCTTTCTGGCGAAGGGTGACCTCGCCTTTGGCTGGCGCGGGTACATCGACCGTTACGAGCTTCAGTACCTCGGGCCCGCCATGGGCATCGACGTGAATTGCTTTGGCCTGGTTCGTCAAGTCCGTCTCCATACAATAACGGGAAAATCCCTGGGGAAAATGCAGTTTTACTCTATCCCTGCCTGCTTCGGGCAACGGCTTCGGGTAAAGTAACGAGCCTCCCTAGTTTAATCTGTCCACCGATTCTCTTCTTCTGCGCCCTTCCCCCTTCCGACCATGACTCGCCAGCGCGCCCTTCTTTCCATCCATGTCGCCGCCGTACTGTTCGGCCTGACGGGCATTTTCGGTGAACTGATCCAGGCAAGCGCCGCGCTCATCACCGCCGGGCGCGCCGGCTTCGCCGTACTGGCCCTGCTGGCCTTCATGCGCTGGCAGGGGGCATCGGCGCGCACCGGCATCGACCGGCGCAGCGCAGCCATACTGGCTACGGCGGGTGTGATGCTGGCCATCCATTGGGTGACTTTCTTCATTGCGGTAAAAGTCAGCGGCGTCGCCATTGCCACGCTGGGTTTCGCATCGTTTCCCGCCTTCATCACCCTGTGCGAATGGCTGATACTGCGCGAACGCGTCAGCCGTGCCGAATGGGTGATTCTGCTGCTGGTGACTACCGGCCTGGTACTGGTGACACCTTCCTTTGATTTCGGCGACCAGGCCACCATCGGGCTGATGTGGGCAATCGCCTCGGGCCTGTCGTTTGCGCTCTTCACGCTGATCAACCGGCGGGCGGCCGCTCATTTGTCGGCCTACCAGGTGGCATGCTGGGAAAACCTGGTTGTCATGCTGATTACCCTGCCCTTCTGCCTGAGCGGCCTGGGTTCAGTCAGCGCACTGGACTGGTTCTGGCTGGCCCTGCTGGGCGTGTTCTGCACGGCGCTGTCGCATTATCTGCTGGTGTCCAGCCTGATGGTGCTCAAGGCCCGCAGCGCAGGCATTGTGATTGCGCTTGAACCCGTTTACGCCATTTTCTTTGCTGCTGTGCTGTTTGCGCAGTACCCCAGTGTGCGAGCGTTGCTGGGGGGCGCCATCATGATAGCGGCCATTGTGTGGTCAGGGCTGCGCCAGACCCGACGCAGCCCCTCCACGGCCTGACCTCGCCGAGAACCACGAGGCGAGCGCTTTGGTGCGTGCTCAATAGCCGGTATCGCGGCTCACCAGCCCGCCCGGAGTCTGGCCTTGCGCCAGGCTGCGTATGCCCTGGCTGATCTGTTCAGCCGCGTGATCATCAAGCGTGACCGCCGCCACATGCGGCGTCACCCTGACTTTGGGGTGCGACCAATACGGGTGTTCGGCGGGCAGAGGTTCCTGGTTGAAGACATCCAGCACCGCCAGCTGAATGCGGCCCGCATTCAGGGCTTTCAGCAGGTCTTCATCCACCACATGGCCGCCGCGCGCAATATTGATGATGACGGAATCAGGCATCAGGCTGGCAAGCAGTTCGTGGTTGATGATGCCGCGGGTGTCTTCTGTAAGCGGCAAAAGGTTGACCAGCACCCGGGTGCGGTTCAGAAAGCGCTTGAATTGCGCTGCTCCGTGAAAGGCTTCCACTCCGTCAAGCTGACGGGGGCTGCGCGCCCACCCTGCCACCGGATATCCCAGCGCGGCAACCGCCTGAGCCACATGGCGGCCCAACAGCCCCAACCCCATGACGCCCACCGGCCAATTCCTGTAGCTGGGCGGCGGCAGCTGCTGCCAGTGGGCCTGGCGCTGGTGTTCGGCATAGGTTGCAAACCCCCGCGACAGACTGGCCAGATGGTAGGTGACGTATTCGGTCATCTGCGAGGACATACCAGCATCCTGCAAACGGAACAGCGGAATATCCGGCAGGTTGGGCAGGGCCAGCAAGGCATCCACGCCGGCGCCCAGATTGAAAATGGCCTCAAGGTTTTTTTCTACCTCAAAGACTTCTTTTGGCGGCGCCCAGACAATGGCATAACGTGCCCCGGTAGCCGGTGCGCCGGGCTCCCATCCCACAACTTCAAACTCTGGCAGGGCCGCCTGCATGATGGCCTGCCAATGGCGGGTTGCCTCGGGCTTGGCCGCAGCCACAATGATTCTGGACACTTGCTCGCTCCTTGTAAGTATGAAGTGATCAACGGCGCCCGGTCAGGGAGCCCAGCACGCCGCGCACCAACTGGTTAGCCGCGCGGCGCACCATGCTTTTGGCAACGGATTGCACCACGCCATCGCGCCGCCCGCCCCGCGGGCCGGTAGACCCGAACAAGAAATCGCTGACGGCGCCCATGACGCCATTATCAGCAGGCTGAGCGGCCGCCGCGCCGCCTTTGCCCGCTTCTTCTGCTGGCATGTTTTCAGCGCGTTTGAGAAGAATCTCATAGGCGGATTCGCGGTCAATGGCCTGCTGGTATTTGCCTGCCATCAGCGAACCGGCGGAAAGCTGGCGGCGCTCTGCGTCGGTGGCCGGGCCGATGCGGCTGCCCGGCGCCGCCATCCAGACGCGCTCGGTCGGCGAAGGGCTGCCGCGTTCGTCCAGCATGGAAATCAGCGCTTCGCCCACGCCAAGTTCTGTAATGGCGGCCACGATGTCCAGCCC
>JAAZDZ010000116.1 GCA_012512545.1 Alcaligenaceae bacterium
CAGAAATTTTTTGCAGCAAACCCTAAACCTCTCAGAACCCTTGCCGTAAACCAGCATGTACAGGAAATACAGGGCCTGCCCAACACCCCGGTGAAGGGCCAGGATTCCACCCAAAAGGGTTTTCCTGGTTAACCGGCAGGCTACCTGCCGACGCCTTTCCCTCACAAGGAGTAATCCATGTCTGTTATCAACACCAACTACCTGGCACTGGTTTCGCAGAACAACCTGACCAAGTCGCAAAGCGCCCTGGGCACGGCCATCGAGCGCCTGTCCTCCGGTATGCGCATCAACAGCGCCAAAGACGATGCCGCCGGTCAGGCCATTGCCAACCGCTTCACGGCCAACATCAAGGGCCTGACGCAAGCATCGCGCAACGCCAACGATGGTATCTCCATCGCGCAGACTACTGAAGGTTCGCTGAACGAAATCAACAACAACCTGCAGCGTATTCGTGAACTGAGCGTGCAGGCTGCCAACGGTTCGAACTCGCAGTCCGACCTGGATTCCATTCAGGCTGAAATCAAAGAGCGTCTGGACGAAATCAACCGCGTCTCCGACGAAACCCAGTTCAACGGCAAGTATGTGCTGGGCGACGACGCAGACCAAGTCATGTCCATTCAGGTCGGTGCACATGACAGTCAGCGTATTGACATCCAACTGAGCCGTATCAACCAGAGTACCCTGGGTCTGGACGGTTTCAACGTAAATGGCAAAGGTTCTGTTGCCAACACGGCAGCTACCACGCAGAATCTGCTCGACAAGGACTTTACCGCTGGTGCTACCAACCCTGATGGCAGCGTCACCTATACAGGTACTACGGCGAACGCCGAAGCAACAGCAGAAAACGTGTTTGGTAAGGTAGGGACTGGCGATACGGTGACATACGATGGTGTTGGCAACGGCCTGAACAAACAGGCAGACGGCAACACTTATACCTATGACGCTGCTACGCAATCGTTCTCGTTCGATGCTGACGATGTGGCTGTTGCTGATCTTCAAGCTTATCTGAATGCGAATGAACTGACCACCGGCGTGGTAAATATCAATGGTGGAACGACCATGGAGGTGCGCATTGATAATGCTGGCGCCCTGACCACTAAGGACGGCGCAGCCCTCTATCTGGACAGCGTGGGCAACCTGACGCAAACGCAGGCGGAAGGTGGCGAAGTTGCTGCGACGCTTACTGCCTTAGGAAGCAACGCAGAAGACTCGACGCTGACCATCGGCTCCACGGTTATCACATTTGATACCACTGCTGGCAGCGAAGAAATCAACGTCGCCGGTGCATCCATTAGCGCAGAAGATATGGCAACTGCTGCCGAAGCTGCTGTTGGTGGCTACTCAGTAACTATCGGTGCAACGCAATATGACATCGATAACGCTGGCGCTGTCGCCGTGAATGGCAGTGGGGATGCGGTCTTTACCGATGGCGAGGGAAATCTGACCATCGAAACCGACTCGACCACGACCTACTACGCCCAAACCAATGGCAGCATCACAAACGGATTTGGTTCGCTGATCTACGCCGATGCTGACGGCAACATCACGGACAAGGCTGAGACAGAAACAGCACGTACCACTGACCCGCTCAAAGCACTGGACGACGCTCTGCAAGATGTCGACGACCTGCGCAGCCACCTGGGTGCGATTCAGAACCGTTTCGAGTCCACCATCGCCAACCTGAACAATACGGTCAATAACCTGTCCGCAGCTCGCAGCCGTATTGAAGACGCCGACTACGCCGTTGAAGTCTCCAACATGACCCGCGCGCAGATCCTGCAACAGGCTGGTACTTCAGTTCTGGCACAAGCCAACCAGATCCCGCAGACTGTGCTGTCGCTGCTGCGTTAATTCGCAAGCTCGACAAAGCTTCCCGGTAGTCATACGGGAAGCAGGTCTGGCAAGACAAGCCGCCAATCCTGGCAACGGGATTGGCGGTTTTCAGTATCTGGAAAATTTATTTGGCGGCAATTATGAATGCAAACGACCACCGTCTTGTCATGGCTGAACTTGATGCACTGCGGCAGCAGGTCGCCAGCACCATCCAGAAATTTGAAGCCACTGGCTTCGCTGCTGCTCTGAAAGACGACTATGTGGCCTTGCATGACCTGGAACACCACATCACGGAAATGCACCTTGCGCACGGTCGCGCAATCGAGCAATGACGACTTGATTCTCTTCCATTTGATCTTGCCCAGTCTGCCCAGGAAAAGGCTTTCTATTCCCTTTTTTGGCCGTGTAAAAAACCGTTACCCTATAGGTTCGGCGGAACCCGCCATCGACATTCTTTACGCCCGCAGGAGCACTCAGTTGAACACCGAAAACACCGCCGCCCTGGATCTTGACGACGCCACCCAGCGGGCGAATCAGGAAATCACCGAAGCCTACGACAAGCGGGTGTATACCTCTAACGCCTTCCCGTTTTCGTCGCCTGGCCATCTGCGTGCCGCGGCGCATCTGTATGGCTTGGAATCCGTACCAGTGGAAAACGCCCGCGTGCTGGAGTTGGGCTGCGCCGGGGGCGGCAACCTGCTGCCCTTTGCGCTGGCTTACCCGCAAGCTCATGTCGTGGGGGTAGACCTGTCTTCCGTGCAAGTCAACCAGGGCCAGGAAGTGGTGCAGGCGCTGGGGGTGCAGAACCTGCATCTGCATGCCATGAGCCTGACGGACATCACGCCAGAATTTGGGCAGTTCGATTACATCATTGCGCATGGCGTGTTCAGCTGGGTGCCGCCCGAAGTGCGCGAAGCCATGATGCGCATTCTGCGCGACAACCTGTCGCCCAACGGTATTGGCTATATCAGCTACAACACCTACCCCGGCTGGAAGGCGGGCGACATTGTGCGCGACGCCATGCTGCTGCACAGCCACGGCGCTGAAACCGACGACAAAAAGCTGGCCCGTGCCAAGGCCATGCTGAATCTGCTGTCGGAAGGCATTGCGTCCAGCAACCCGCTGGCACCTTCCTTGCGTGCAGCCGTCGCACAGCTGCGCAAGCAGTCCGACTATTACATTGCTCACGAATACCTCGAAACTTTCAACAACCCCTGCTACCTGCTGGAATTTGTGAACCTGGCCGACCAGTACGCGCTGACCCAGGTGGGTGATGCTGAACCGCACGCAGAAATGTCGGCCACTTATGGCCAGAACGTGCAGTTAAACCACAGCCTGGTGGCCCTGGGCCAACCCCGCGAAATGCGGCAGCAGTATCTGGATTTTGCCGTAGGCCGCAACTTCCGCAAGAGCCTGGTTGTTCATCAATCGCGGGCCGATGATGTACTGGTGGTGCCCGATATGGAACGCCTTGCCGACCTGCGCTGGGCCGGTCAGTTCACGGAAGTCGAACCCGAAGCCAACGCCCCCAAGGGCCGGATTTCGTTCCGCAGCTATAAAAACCGCCCCTTGCACACCAGCGATGCAGCCGTTCTGGCCGTGGTTCGCGCCTTGACGGCAGTCTGGCCTGCCAGCCTGAGTTTTGACACCCTGCTGGAACGTGTACGCCCGGAATTGCCCAGCGTGGCAGACGATGCCGCCGCCCGCAAGAAGCTGCTGGATACTCTGCAGACCTTGTTCCGCCTGAACAGCCTGCGCTACACGCTGGAACCCGCGCCGTATGACGCTGCTGATACGGTCGTTAACGATGCCCCCGCATTGATTCCAGGCTTTGCGTATATCCTCGAAAAGCGGGCCGACCTTGAATTCGGCGTAGGCACCTTCAACCTGTGGCACGACTCAATCAATATCCGCCTGCACGAAGCCGAAGCCCTGCTGCTGAAGCACATCGACGGCCAGCGTAGCCGCAAGCAACTTGCAACCGTGCTGCGCGATGCCCTCAGCCGGGGCGATGTCGTGTCTACCGATGGGAAGTCGCTGAAGGGCCAGCGGAATCTGGATGCTACGGCGGATAAAATCGTTGGGAAGCTGCTGGATTTGTTGAAACGGCAAGGGGTGTTGGTTTAGGGAAATGCTGCGGTTGTAGAAGCTGTCGGAAAGAGCCCCCTTAGGACTTGAGTCATAAGGGGGCTGTTTCTTATTATCAAGGGTTGGTTTCGACCCAAACCGGCCAGTGAATGATTACCTTGAAAGGAAGCACCTAACGCCTGTGTTCAGGAGCGTTTGAGGCGATGACTATTTTTGTCGTAGAAAAATGGGCAGTGGGTCAAACGTTCCTTGCAATGATTTGTTAGGTGCTGCTTCTCCCTGCGCCTCAAACCTGGAGAAACAGCCGCATGGTCTCGATAGACTCTGTGAGTTCATCTGCGGTAAACAATACATTCTGCTCGTTCTCCGGATGATGAATTTGATGGCGAATGTATTCGGTAAGAATGATCTGCTGCGTTACCGTAGAACCATCCGGCCGAAGACGATTATACTGTCGCTGTGGTTTGCCAAGTTTGTACTCATCCAAGCGTCCTTGTGCCTCAATGAATCCATATAGTTCGTTGTGATACTCATAAGACGCCTCTCCAAACGCCGAAAAATTCACTTCGTTAAGGCTTGGATATGGTAACTCGTGCTCAAGAACGGGCGAGACTCGTGTCGGAATCTGATTTGAAACCAGAATGATGTTTTCAAACTTCAGGCGCTTGACGATTTCTGGGCTGTGTGTTGTGAGCAGCACCTGAGTGTTGCGCGCTTCGGACAGGGCGATCAGAGCATCAGTCAAAGCGCGCTGATGTTCTGGGTGTTGAGATGTTTCCGGTTCTTCGATGGCGTATACAATATCGGGCAAGTTGGCCTCATTTTTTCTCCTCTCTGCTTCTGCACGGAAGAAACTGATCAGCACGAGGCGCTTTACTCCACTTCCTCTTTTATTGATGGGGATATCATCATCGCCGGTAATAGAAACGTTCTTGAAGACATCCGACCACTTCAGGCTGGCGAAATCAGGAAGTTGAGGATCGAGCGAATTGGCGATGGCCGGAGCCATTTCACCAAGCTTCTGTAGGGTTCTCTGAGCCACCTCATCCAGACGTGCTTTCACCGTGTCCGTGACCTGAGCCAAGTCTGCTTGAATTTGTGGATCACCGAGGATTTCTCTGACAGCGATTCGCATTGGATCCTGAACTTCATCGTCAGAATCGCTATTTTTTCTATCAGATTGGAACAGTGTGTACAGCGGCATATACGCCTTGAGCTGTTCCCAAATACTCTTGGCGTCA
>JAAZDZ010000117.1 GCA_012512545.1 Alcaligenaceae bacterium
AGTAACGGCTCAAGGCGGTGCTCAAAGAGCTTTCTCAGGACGATGGCATGACTATCGTCTTCATTGATGAGCTGCACACCATGGTGGGAGCGGGCAAGGCTGAGGGCGCCATTGACGCCGGCAATATGCTCAAGCCGGCCTTGTCGCGTGGCGAACTGCATTGCATTGGCGCCACGACGCTGGATGAATACCGCAAATACATCGAAAAGGACGCCGCGCTGGAACGCCGCTTCCAGAAAGTGCTGGTAACCGAACCCGATGTCGAGTCCACTATTGCCATTCTGCGCGGTTTGCAGGAGCGCTACGAACTGCACCACGGCGTGGCCATTACCGACCCGGCGATTGTGGCGGCGGCTGAACTCTCACACCGTTATATCACTGATCGCTTCCTCCCCGACAAGGCCATCGACCTTATCGACGAGGCTGCAGCCCGCATCCGCATGGAAATTGACTCCAAGCCAGAGGTCATGGACAAGCTTGACCGGCGCATCATCCAGCTCAAGATCGAGCGCGAAGCGGTGAAAAAGGATACTGACGAGGCGTCGCAGCGGCGTTTGCAGGTGATTGAAGACGAACTCATCAAGCTGCAACGCGAATACAACGACTACGAGGAAATCTGGAAGGCTGAAAAAGCCGCCGTTCAGGGTTCGCAGTCCATCAAGGAAGAAATCGAGCGCCTGCGGGCGGAAATGGCTGAGATGCAGCGCAAGGGGCAGTTCGACAAACTGGCCGAGCTGCAGTACGGGCGTTTGCCGGAACTCGAAAACCGCCTGAAGGCGGCCGAGGCCGACAAACAGGAAGGTGCGGAAAAACCCAGGCTGCTGCGTACCGAAGTCGGCACCGAGGAAATCGCCGAGGTCGTGTCACGCGCCACAGGCATTCCCGTGGCGAAAATGATGCAGGGCGAACGCGAGAAGCTGTTGCGCATGGAAGAGCATCTGCACAACCGGGTGGTGGGCCAGGATGAAGCGGTCAGGCTGGTGGCAGATGCCATCCGCCGTTCGCGCGCCGGCCTGTCCGACCCGTCCCGTCCGTATGGCTCTTTCCTGTTTCTGGGGCCGACAGGCGTGGGTAAAACGGAACTCACCAAGGCGCTGGCCAGTTTTCTGTTCGATTCCGAAGACCACATGATCCGCATCGACATGAGCGAGTTCATGGAAAAACATTCAGTGGCGCGGCTGATTGGCGCGCCTCCTGGCTATGTGGGCTATGAGGAAGGCGGCTATCTGACCGAAGCCGTGCGCCGCAAGCCCTACAGCGTGGTGCTGCTGGATGAAGTGGAAAAAGCCCACCCGGATGTGTTCAACGTGCTGCTGCAAGTGCTGGACGACGGGCGCCTGACCGACGGCCAGGGCCGCACGGTGGATTTCCGCAATACGGTCATTATCATGACGTCCAACCTGGGCTCGCAGCATATCCAGAGCATGGCGGGCCAGCCTTACGATGTAGTGAAGGAAGTGATCTGGACGGAACTCAAGCAAAGCTTCCGGCCAGAATTCCTGAACCGCATTGACGAGGTCGTGGTCTTCCATGCCCTGGACGCCAGACATATCGAATCGATTGCCCGTATTCAGTTGCAGCGCCTGGGCGAGCGCCTGGCACAGCGCGAAATGACACTCGAAGTGACCGACGCCGCGGTTGCGCAACTGGCCCGGGCCGGTTTCGATCCGGTATTCGGCGCCCGGCCTTTGAAGCGCGCGATTCAGCAGCATATCGAGAACCCCGTGGCGCGGCTGGTGCTGGATGGCACATTTGGCGAAAAAGACGTGGTTCCGGTCGATTGGCAGGACGAAAAATTCGTCTTTGAGCGCACGTTGCAGTAGGCGTCAGTCAGCGGGCCGGGCTGTTGTCTTCCAGCACCTGTTCCCACAGTTGCTGGACGGCGGCACGCTCTTGCACCAACTGGCTGCTCGGCACGCGGGCCTTTTCTGCGCCTTGCAGACGCAGCGCGTGCTGGCGGCGGCGCAGCAGGCGGTATGCGTCGGCGACCTGCTGAGCCAGATCGTGGGGAATCAGCCCGGCCTGGGCTGCCACGCCCAGCAGGGCGATATTGCCCAGGTTGCCGAGCAATGCCGGGTGCTCGTGGGCGTGCAGCAGAACCAGGTACTGTGTAATGAACTCGATGTCCACCATGCCGCCTGGGTCATGCTTGACGTCGAAGTCTTCGCTGTGGTTGGGGTGGCCCGCACGTATCTTGCCGCGCATTTCGCGTACTGCAGCCCGCAGCGGCCCGGCTTCGCGGGTACGCAGCAAGATTTCGCGCCGGACATCCTCAAAACGTTCCCCCAGGGCCGGATCGCCCGCGCAGTAGCGCGCCCGGGTGAGCGCCTGGTGCTCCCATATCCAGGCGTGTTCGCGCTGGTAGCGGGCGAAGCCGTCCATGGATACAGCCAGCAGACCGGCGTCGCCATCGGGGCGCAGGCGCAGGTCGATTTCATAGAGCCGCCCGGATGAGGTCATGGCGGACAGCCAGGACACCATGCGGCGGCCCAGCTTGACGTAGCGCTCAACGGCCTCGTCGTCCGGGTCGTCATAAAGAAAGACGAGATCCAGGTCGGAGGCGTAGCCGATTTCCTTGCCGCCCAGCTTCCCGTAGGCGATTACGGCAAAGCGCGGCGGGTCGATGCGGGTGCTGCCCCGGGGCTGAACCAGAGGCCAGGCGCGTTGTATGGTTTCGTCCAGCAGCAGATCAGCCAGGGCCGAAAGATGGTCGGCCAGGGTTTCGACGGTCAGCAAGCCTTCGAGATCCTGCGCCAGCAGCTGGAAGCTGATCTGGTGCTGCAGGTCGCGCATGAGATTCATCTGCTGTTCTACATCGGGTTTGCCATCCGGCAGCAGGCAGGCGTCGAGCTCGCGCGCCAGTTGCATGCGGATTTCCTGGAAGTCCGGCGCCTGCATCAGCGAGCGCCATTCGATCAGGCTGTCCAGCAGCACCGGAAAACGGTTCAGGTATTGCGATGCCCAGGGGCTGGCGCTGACTATGCGGGTGACGCGCGCCAGGGTTTCGGGGTATTCGGCCAGCAGGGCCATGTAGGCGCTGCGTTGGGCGATGTGCTCTACCAGGTCGAACAGGCGGGTTGCGGTGGTGGCGGGGCTGTCCGTGCCGACGGCGGCGGCCAGCAGGGCGGGCAGCAGCTTGTTCAGCCGCTTGCGGCTGACATTGGGCAGGCTGCGGATGCGCGGGCTGGTCAGCATGGCCTGCATTCTTTCGCATACCGCCTGGGCTTGCTCCCCCATATGCTGGTGAATGAATTCAGTCATGTCCTGGTCGCCCGATGCTGGTGCGGTGGGTATGGCCGGGTCTGGCGCGGGCGCGGGCGCAGGCGCCGCCGTGGCAGCAGCCGGTGTGTTGGCCATGCCCGCGATGCGGAAGGCGTCCTGAAAAGCGGCGCTGACCTGACGGCGGTGGGATTCCAGAGTGTGCTCGAATTCATCCTGGCCCATGCCCATGGCGGCAGCCAGCCCCGCCTGCAGTTCGGGGGCGCGGGGCAGCAGGTGGGTTTGCTCGTCTTCCCGATATTGCAGCATGTGTTCCACCCGGCGCAGGAAGCTGTAGGCGTCCTTCAGGCGGTCGGCCATGTCGTTGTCAATGACGCCGGAGGCCCGCTGGCTTTGAAGCGCGGCCAGCAGGTTGGCATGCTGCAAGGAAGGCAGGCGGCCACCGCGTATCAATTGGGTGAGCTGTACGACAAATTCGATTTCGCGGATACCGCCTTCTCCCAGTTTGATGTTGTGGGTGACATCCACGCCGCTGCGCGCCAGCGCCCGCCGCTGCCAATCCTGGCGAATGCGTTCGCGTAGTTCACGCAGTGCGGACAGCGCATCGAAATCGAAGTATTTGCGGTAGACAAAGGGCGTGCGCAGGGCCTCCAGCTGTTGCCATTGCGCCATGGGGGAGCTGCCTGCAAAAGCCTGCAGCCGCAAACTGCGGGCCTTGATCCAGGCATAGCGCTCCCATTCGCGGCCTTGGGCGACCAGATAGTTTTCCAGCGCGGCCAGGCTCCAGGCCAGAGGGCCGGAATCGCCATCGGGGCGCAGGCGCAGATCCGTGCGGAACACCTGGCCGTCGGCATCGATTTCCGACAGCAGGGGCATCATGCGCCGGGTCAGACGGGCATAGAACTCATGGTGGCTCAAGGGGCGGCGCCCCGTGGTTTCACCCTCGGCTCCGTAAAGCATGATGAGGTCGATGTCAGAAGAAACATTGAGTTCCCGCCCGCCGAGCTTGCCCATGGCGACGACAATCAATTCCTGTGGTTTGCCGGTTTCAGGGTCGAGTGGAATACCGTGAATGTCTCCGAGGCTGCTGGCCATGCAGCGATACGCCTGTTCTACTGCCAGTTCTGCCAGCCAGGTCATGGCACCCACGACCTCCTGCAGCGGCGCCGCGCCTGCGATATCGCGTACTGCCAGCGTGTAGAACACGCGCTGGCGCAGCTGGCGCAGTACCCGCCGCAAAATGCCGGCTTCCATCGACTGTCCTGGCGTGCCGCCCAACTCAACAAACCACTGTGTCAGCCGCTGGCGATCCAGGGGCAGATTGACAGCATGTTCCAGCCATTGGCCGAAGTCGGGATGGGCGTCGATTTTTCGGCGCAAGGCGCCTGACCAGGAAAGGGCGGGCTCTAATATAATGGTCTGCGTCATAACGAAGGAAACTGAACCGGAAAGGCCATGCAAGTATCGAAAGATACTGTAAACCAGCCTTCCGCACACCACCGTGCAGAAAACACTACACCGCCTGTGCAAATGGATCGGTTTTATCGCGCTGGGGTGCTATGTCTTCCTGGGTGTGGCCTTTCTTGGCAT
>JAAZDZ010000118.1 GCA_012512545.1 Alcaligenaceae bacterium
AACCACCATTTCATCATGGGGGCCATCCAGTCGGGGCCGTGAAGGTCCGCGATGAGGGCGATGGCCGCAATCAGCAAGGCATTGTCGGCAAGAGACGACAACCCCTGAGCGGTCATGACAAGATAAAAACCTCTGTTCAATGCGGATCCAGGTGTTTCTTCAGCCTACCCACTAGAAAATATGCTTTCCTGCCGGTTTGTGGCTCAAAGTTTCAAAGGTTACCGAGTATAGCGGCCGTGGGCGACTTCAAACAGAAAATCATAACGCGTTTTTTTGAGAAGGGTGGGGCTGCTGTCTGCCAGGCAGCATCGGGAATCGCCCGGCCCGGTCTTTCAGGCAGGCATTTGGGGCGCTAAGGCGCTGCAGCGCTGGGTTATCATAGACGCCGTCTACGCTGCTCATTATTTTCCGTCTTTCCAACACTGTGCGACTCACGCAGATCAAACTCGCGGGCTTCAAGTCTTTCGTCGATCCGACGAGCATACCCACGCCCAGCCAACTGGTTGGAGTCGTGGGCCCCAATGGTTGCGGCAAATCGAACATCATCGACGCCGTGCGCTGGGTTCTGGGCGAAACCCGGGCGTCGGAACTGCGCGGCGAATCCATGCAGGACGTCATTTTCAATGGTTCTGTCAACCGCAAGCCGGCGGGGCGTGCGTCTGTCGAGCTGGTGTTCGACAACAGCGAAGGGCGGGTGCCCGGCCAGTGGGGCGTGTATGCGGAATTATCTGTGCGCCGGGTGCTGACGCGCGATGGCAACAGCAGCTATTACATTAATGGCCAGCAGGTAAGGCGGCGCGATATCCACGATATTTTCCTGGGCACCGGCCTGGGCGCGCGCGGCTATGCCATTATCGGCCAGGGCATGATCAACCGGCTGATCGAGGCCAGGCCCGAAGAACTGCGTGTTTTCCTGGAAGAAGCCGCCGGTGTGTCGCGCTACAAGGAACGGCGCCGCGAAACCTCCAACCGCTTGTCCGACACCCGCGAAAACCTGGTGCGGGTTGAAGATATTCTGCGCGAACTGGGCACCAATCTCGAAAAACTGGAAGCTCAGGCCGAAGTGGCGCAGCGCTATCACAATCTGCAGCAGGAAGGCGAACTCAAGCAGCGCCTGCTGTGGCTGTTGCGCGAGCAGAGCGCCCGCGAGGAACGCCAGCGCAAGGCGGTGGCAATCGAGGAAGCCCAGGCTCAGCTTGAATCCGCCATCGCCACCATGCGCGCCGGTGAAAGCGCGCTTGAATCGCGTCGGCAGGCGCATTATGCCGCCAGCGATGCGGTGCATGCCGCCCAGGGCAGGCTCTACGAGGCTTCCGCGCTGGTCAGTCGCCTGGAAGCCGAAATCAAGCACGTTGGCGAGTCGCGCAGCCGGCTGCAGGCGCGCCGCCAGCAGTTGCAGGCGCAGCAGGAAGAATGGCGCCAACAGCAGCAGCATTGCCTTCAACAGCTTGAAGACCTGGAAGTGGAGCGTGAAACCGCTGCGGCCCGCACCGAAGAATTGCAGGCGCAGGCTGACGAAGCCCGCGAAGGCATGCCCGATATTGAACAGGCGCTGCGTCAGGCCGCTACCCGGCGCGACAGCCTGCGGGTTGAGCTGGCCAGGGTGGAGCAGTCGCTGGCGCTGGCAGCGCAGGCGCAGCGCGATGCCGATCGTCAGATTCAGGCGCTTGATTTGCGGCGCGAAAGGCTGGTGCAGGAACAGCGCAGCATGGATGCGCCCGACCCCCAATTGCTGGAACGGCTGGCGGGCGATTGCTCGGCCATGGAAGAACAGCTGGAGGAAGCCCAGGCCGCGCATGCGGAACTTGAAGAGCGCCTGCCCGCCCTGGACGACACGCGCCGCCAGGCGCAGGCCGCCTCGCAGGAAGATGCCCGCAAGCAGGCGGGCCTGGAGGCCCGGCTGGCCGCCCTGAGCCGTTTGCAGGAAGATGTGCAGAAGCAGGGCGCTCTGGAACCCTGGCTGGAACGCCACGGCCTGGCGGGGCTGAGCCGTCTGTGGCAGCGCCTGCATGTGGAATCGGGCTGGGAAACCGCCCTGGAATCCGTGTTGCGCGAAAGAATGTCCGCCATCGAATTGCGCCAGCTTGATCAGGCCGCCGCTTTGAGCAGCGACGCTCCGCCTGCGCGGCTGGCGCTTTATCAGTTGCCCGCGGCCGCGCCCGCTCCGGCGCCCGAACAGCCGCTCAAGCCGCTGGCCGGGCTGCTGCGTGTCAGCGATGCCGACCTGCGCACCCTGCTGAACGAGTGGCTGCAGGGCGTCTACGTGTGTACGGATCTCGCCCAGGCCATGTCCATGCGCGCCCGCCTGTCGCCGGGCCAGACTCTGGTGGTGGCGCAAGGCCATCTGGTCGATTCTCATGGCATCCGTTTCTATGCGGCCGATTCCGAACAGGCTGGTCTGCTGGCGCGACAGCAGGAAATCGAACACCTGCAACGCGATATCAAGGCCCAGCAACTGATGACTGATCAGGCGCTGTCTGCCGTGGCGCGCGCCGAAACCGCCTGGCAGCAGGTGTCGCAGGCCATGGGGCCGGCGCGTCAGCGGGTCTCGGAAATCACGCGGCGCCTGCATGATGTTCAGCTTGAGCACTCACGCTTGCGGCAACAGGCCGAACAGACCGGCGAACGTCAGGCCCGCCTGCGCGCCGATCTCGACGAAATCCGGCTGCAGACGGAAGAGCTGGCCGCTCAGCGCGCCGAGGCCGAAGAGCGCTTCGAATTGCTGGATGAGCAACTGGCTGAATGGCAGACGCAGTTTGCCGATGCCGAAATCTCTGGCGAAGCCCAGCATGAGCAGGCCGAAGCTGCCCGTCAGCGCCTGCGCGATCTCGAACGCCAGCTCCAGGAAGCCGAATACGCCGAACGCGCCCTGCAGTCGCGTCATGCCGATCTGCAGCGCACCCGGCAACTGGCCGAAGAACAGGAACGCCGCGCCAGCGCCGACCTCGAAGGCTTGCAGGGCGAACTGTTTGAACTGGATGCCGAAGCCGCCCAGGCGGGTTTGCAGGATGCCCTGGAACAGCGCGCGGCCTGCGAAGAAGCCCTGGGCCAGGCGCGCATCGAACTCGACAACATCGCTGCCACCTTGCGCGGGGCCGATGAAGAAAGGCTGAAGATCGAACAATCCCTGGAGCCATTGCGGGCTCGCATTACCGAACTTCAGCTTCAGGAACAGGCAGCCCGGCTGTCGGTCGAGCAATTCGCCGAACAACTGGATGCGGCCCAGGTGGACCGCGCCGGATTGCGCCGGATGCTGGCCGCGCAGCCGCAGGAATGGCAGCGCGGCGGCTGGCGGCAATCGGAAGTGCAGCGCGTATCGCGTGTGGTGGATGGCCTGGGGCCCGTCAACCTGGCGGCGCTTGATGAGCTGACTGCGGCCCGTGAGCGCAAAGGCTTTCTGGACAGCCAGCATGCCGACCTGATGCTGGCGATTGAAACCCTGGAAGATGCCATTCGCAAAATCGACCGGGAATCGCGCCAGTTGCTGCAAGACACGTTCAATGCCGTGAACGCGCATTTCGGCGAACTGTTTCCGCGTCTGTTCGGTGGCGGCGAAGCCAGGCTCATCATCACCGGCGAAGATCTGCTCGACGCGGGCGTGCAGGTGATGGCTCAGCCGCCCGGCAAGCGCAACAGCACCATCCACCTGCTTTCCGGCGGCGAAAAAGCGCTGACAGCTACGGCGCTGGTCTTTGCGCTGTTCAAACTGAATCCCGCGCCGTTCTGCCTGCTGGACGAAGTGGATGCGCCGCTGGACGACGCCAATACCGAACGCTATGCCAATCTGGTGAGCGGCATGAGCGAACACACTCAGTTTCTTTTCATTTCACACAACAAGATCGCCATGCAGATGGCGCGCCAGCTGATAGGCGTTACGATGCAGGAGCAGGGCGTATCGCGTATTGTCGCGGTTGATATTGAGTCCGCTTTGCGGCTTGCAGAGGCCTGAAGGAGGCTGAATGAAGTATGTTCTTAAACTATTGGCAACCAGGCTGCCGGGCCGAAGTTTTTCACGGGGCTGACAATGAGTGATCTACAAATCGGTTTGATTCTGCTGGGCGTAGTGCTCATCTTGCTGGTGCTGCTTTTCAACTGGTGGCAGGACTGGCGTATACGCAAACAGATGCAGGAACAATT
>JAAZDZ010000017.1 GCA_012512545.1 Alcaligenaceae bacterium
CTTGAATTTGGCAAAGAATATGTGCTAATATCTTTGTCTTCACTGCCGTCGTGGTGGAATTGGTAGACACGCTATCTTGAGGGGGTAGTGGCGAAAGCTGTGCGAGTTCGAGTCTCGCCGACGGCACCACAGTTAAAAATCAGGTTGTTTCATAACAGCTTGAGAAGTACCGGAAACCCGCATAGACATTAGGTTTGTGCGGGTTTTTTGCGTTCTTGTATGGGGTCAGACCCCATTTCGGCGCCTTATGGGCTTCATAAAGGCGCCTTTTCTATGGCTCCGTTCTGATCTGGCTGGGTGCCAGCATGTTCTCGATCAGCCGGATCATCACTTCTTTTGACTTCGGGTCGGACTCCGCCACCAGCAAGGCCAGGGCGGCCAGGCCGACATCATTGATGACGGGTTCATCGTCGCGCAGCAGGCGGCCGTTGCGGGCCAGGAAGTCTACGAATAGATAGGAGCCGATGCGTTTGTTGCCGTCCGAGAACGGATGGTTCTTGATGACGAAGTACAGCAGATGGGCGGCCTTGGATTCCACCGTGGGGTAAGCAGGTTCGCCGAACACCGTTTGGTCGAGGTTGCCCAGCACTGCGGCCAAGCCACCTTCGCGTTCGTTTCCGAACAAGGCGGTGGCTTCCTCGCGGGCCATTAGGTCGGCTTTCAGCCGGGCAATGCCGCTGCGGGCCTCGTCAGTAGACGGAAGTGTTCCGCCTGGGCTGCCCAGCGGTTCGGTCAGCAGACCTTCGTCATAGCGCTGTAGCCACAGGAATGTGTGGGTGTAGCGTGCAATGACATCCACCAGGCCGCGCCCTTGGTCAGTGGTCAGGGCGTCGCCTGCGGCAGCTTTCTTCACCAGGGTCAGGGCGGCTTCCAGTTCGGCGGCATTCTGTTCGAAGCGCTGGCGATTGAGTGTGTAGCCTTGGGTCAGGTGTTCTCGCAGAGCGGTGGTGGCCCATTGGCGGAAGCGGGTGCCTTGCTGCGATTTCACGCGATAACCGACAGAGATGATGACGTCCAGGTTGTAGTGAGCAATATCGCGCTGTACTTGGCGCTGGCCTTCTTGGCGAACTATCCGGAATTTCCGGATAGTTGCTTCCTGCTCAAGCTCGCCTTCTTGGTAGACGTTCTGGATGTGTTCATTGACGGTACGCACGTCCTTGTCGAAAAGCTCGGCCATTTGTGCCTGCGAAAGCCAGACAGTCTCACCTTCCAGCCGCACTTCCACCTGTCCGGCTTCTCCTTCAAAAATGATCAATTGCTGTGTGTCGTCCATAAGGTTTCCAGTGTATGAGGGGGATTCACGAAAACTGGCAGGTGGCCACACGCCTTCCGGCGTAACCTTGCTCTTATAGCCCAGCTTCTGGCTCCCGGCATCCGTAGTGGGATCACCCCGCCCACCAGCGCAAGCACCCCCGGACATACCCTGTATCAAGCATGGTTACATTCTTTGATAGAATTTTGAACTGTGCTTTATCATGTCAATGAGGCGCCAGGGTCGGTTTCTGATCCTCTCACCGGCAGCTTCCTCACTTTACATAGTCAGGGATAAAACAGCTCCACAAGCGCTGCCGTCCCACCTTTACGCACGGCATACAATAATGATCAAAGCTTTGCTGCGCATTACCTTGCTTCTGTTACTCGGAACAGGGCTGATTCTATTGGTCGAACATTTCGACGCCCAGCGCCAGGCCCGGCTGCAGAGCGAGCAGATCGCCCTGCAGCTTGACGAAATACAAGGCAACCTGCAGCAGCAGTTCGATCAGCTGGTCAGCAATTCCGAACAACTGGCGGGCGAACTGGCCGCAACGCCCGATCTGCTTCACCTGCTCCATTGGCACCCCATCATCCAGAGCCTGAGCGACGACCCCGCCGAACTCACCCTCTCCTTCACCCGCGAATACAAAATTGAAGCCGCGTTTCCCGTGGTCGGCAGCGAAGCCGTCATGGGAATTGATTACTTCCTCAGCCCGGAATTCATGACCAGCATCCGCCGGGCCATTGCCAGCCGTGGCACCATCATCGACAGCAAAGTCACTTTGCGTCAGACCAACCGGCAGGGCATCATCCTGCGCACGCCTTATTTCTCGCTCAAAGACGGCTATGCCGGCCTGGTCAATTCGGCGGCCGATCTGCAGATCATGCTGCGCAAGGCGGGCTGGGTTCCTGAAGAAGCAGGCTTTGACTTACTGATTGAAGCGCACAGCCCGCAGCAGACAGGGCTGGATATTCTTGGCGACCCCGAACGCTTCCGCCGCAGCCCTGAAGGCCCGCGCGTGAGTGTGCCGGAAAACGGCTATTGGGAATTACGCGCCCAGCCACACGATTCTGCCTATTCAACCGCCCGCTCAGACTTTATCCGCCTGAGCGGCGCCGCCTTGCTGGCGCTGTTGATTTTCTACCGGCTTTACAAAAGCGGCATTCTGGCAGGCATCCGCAGCAACCGCCACGGCATGGCGCTGCGCACCAGTGTGGTGCTGATGGTTATCCTGCCCATCGTGCTGCTGGTGGGCGCCGTTGCCTGGCTGTCGTATTCTGCCACCCAGCAGGCAGCCGAACGCCTGATGCAGCAGCAGGCCAGCGAACTTGCCTGGCAACTGCGCGCCCGCATCGAAGCGTTCTTCGATGTACCCCGGCAGGCCGCTTTCGCCGTCGAACTGTTTCGCAACGGCGTAATCAGCCCCGCAAAACCCGAACACATGCTCAGCATCCTGCTGTCGCAACTGCGTGTCCAGCCGCAGCTGACGTTTCTCTCCATGGCCAATACGCAGGGCGAATACTATGCCGCCAGCCGCCCGCCGGCCGGCAGCGACCGCAACGTGCGCCTGCAGTTCGCCACCCAGGAAACTGGCCGGGCCATGCAGGTGCACTGGGTGGGGGAAGGCAACCAGCCCAGCGAACAATTCGTCAAAGGCAACCCCTATTTCGATGCCCGCCACACCACCTGGTATCAACAGGCCATCAAGCAGGACGGCATGCGCTGGTATCCCGTATAC
>JAAZDZ010000119.1 GCA_012512545.1 Alcaligenaceae bacterium
CGCGGTAGGGACACCGGTTACCCGATGCCCCCCGCACAGATCCGTACGTGCAGAATTACCGCATACGGCTCCTGCCTTGGGTTGTGACGTCAAAACGAACCGAGGGATAGGGATGCTTCGGAACTTGTCGCGGGTAAGGCAGGTAACGGCGAGCGATCAGCTTCAGCTTCTCCCACGTCATCCGATGCCGCTGACTTCGGCGCCTCAGCGCGTGTAGCCAGTGTCGACACACTTCTTGGTAGAACCGTTCCAATCGCTTTTCATTGCCAGGCACATTGAAGTAAGCAAAGTAGCCTCGCACCACTTGACCAAGCCATTTACCCGTCACGGGGACGGGCTCATGGCGACGGCGCAGCAGTCTCTGGCCTACCGCTTTCAGTGTGGCTCGCATTCGCTTCTTGACGGTGAGGCGCTTGACCTCGAAGAAGCCTTTCCTGTTCTTGCCACTGATGTGGGTAAAACCAAGAAAGTCAAACGTCTTGGGTTTTCCTTCGCCGTACTTGAGACAGTCCTCGGCGGCATACCGCCCAAAGCGTATCAATCGGGTTTTGTCAACATTCAGTTCCAATCCGAACTGACCAAGGCGTTTTGCGAGTGCCTTCAGGAACTGCCGGGCTTCTGACTCGTAAGCGAAGCCCATGACACTGTCGTCCGCGTAGCGCACGACGATGACATCGCCCTTGGCAATCCGCCTGCGCCATTGCGCAACCCACAGGTCATACACATAGTGCAGGTAGATATTTGCCAATACGGGAGAGATAACCGCTCCCTGGGGGCATCCGCGTTCAGACGGAATGCGGTGTCCATCTTCAAATACACCTGCCACAAGCCATTTGCGAACCAGCCTCAGAAGACGCCGGTCCGCAATCCGATGCTCAAGGAAACGCATCATCCACTCATGATCGATCATGTCGAAAAATGCGCGGATATCTGCATCCAACACCCACCTTACCTGACGTGTCTTTATTCCGACCGTCAGTGCATCCAAAGCGTCGTGCTGGCCCTTGCCCTGCCTGAATCCATATGAGAACCCCAGAAAGTCCTGCTCGTAAATCGCGTTCAGCAGCTGAGATACCGCGTGCTGAACAAGCCGGTCTTCCAGGGCGGCGATCCCGAGCGGTCGCTGACTGCCATCCGCTTTGGGTATGTACACCCGCCGGGAAGCTGTTGCCCGATACCGTCCGACATGAATTTCATCATGCAGTTCGGGCAATCGAGTGGACAGCCCCCGCTCATAGTCTGCCCACGTCATCCGGTCGATACCTGTTGCGGCATTCCTGTTAAGGGCATAGAAGCTCTCATACAGTCGTTCCACGGTCAGGTGATGCATCAGTGACGTGAACCGGACACGTTTATCCCTACGTGCCGCTTGACGTATGCCCTCCAGAGACATCGACGCACTTGCCCGGCTCTGAGTCCGGCGTGCGGGTTCCTGGCTGGCATTCCCCTTGGCTGCTCCCCTTTTCTCCACCACCTCCGCGGGTTTCCCTTTGTTCGGCGGCTTCTTCGATACTATGGGAGCATCCGACTCCTCATCAACGTAGACGGCAGGATTACGGTTTATGGCCTTGCACGCCCCGTCCGGTAATACATGATCGGACATTGATGAGACCTCCCAGTTTCCGTGTGAGTGACTTCCCTGCGTGCTCAGGGTCTGCGACCGCGCGGGACGTGAACATGGCTTGCACTTATCGTCATGTTCACTGTGGCCTTCCGCTTCGCTTAACAGCGTCGGCGTCCCGGATTCATGATTTCGCGGCTCAATGGCTGGCCCGCAGGTTTCCCCTGTCAACACTTCACCGACCACCTCGCGATGGGCAGCGCATGACTCGGGGTTAGGATGATGTGCCATTCTTTCCTATATCGGACTTTCACCGACTATCAACTCACCAGCTTTGACTGGCGTACTAAGCGAAACGCACGACGGCATTCTGATTGGCCACGTAAAGCCGGTTACCTATCAGGGCGAGGCCATATGGCGCGTCGAGATTCTCGGCAAAGACAGTCCGCATTTCATATTCACCGTCGCCATCCGCATCGCGCAAGAGCGTCAGTCGATTCCCGCTGGGAACCGACGTGGTCCCTCTACCCTTGATTATGCCCGCGATGAAGTCCTTGGGTTTCAGTGGCGCTGCATTCCCGCCCCTGCCCTCGGCAATCAGTATGTCGCCATTGGGCAGGATCAATGTCTGCCGGGGAATGCCAAGATCGCGGGCAATCGCTTTGATGGTGTATCCCTCTGGCACGCTCGGCAACCGATCGCCCCACTCCTCCGGTTTGGGGATCGTCATGATCGGAAGCAGCCCGCGTTTGGGCTCAGCCAACTCAATATTTGACCCGTACTGAGGTGTTCCAGGTTCCTGGTTACAACCTGCCAAAACCAGGATTGCCACGCCCGTCAGCCACGCTGACATGCGTCGCTCACGGAAAATCTCAACGTTCCAAGCCATGCGACGTCTCCCTTTTCATGACAGTCATTCGCGGCGCCGGCACTGCCAACCAGGCTGATACGCATGCAGCCAGTGTGGCGGCTGCAGACACAACGATGGCTTCCGGCATGATTGCCCATGCGTCGCGCGCGTGGATCAGCGCATTGAATACCCCGAGACCCCAGGCCACCAGCAGAGACAAGAAATACAGACCGAACCCCCGCGCACGACGGTGAGCGCGAAAGACATCGGCGATCGCAAACAGCAGGGCGATCGTTACAAATATCAGCCCACCCACAATCAGCCACGAAGCGAAATTGCTCCACTGAATCTCGAAGCTGCGTCCGTAAGCAATATCGGCAAGCAGGGCCCCAAGAAACAAAGGAAGAGTGCCTACGGTGAAAACCGTGTGAATGGGGTGTATTGCCTCGGAATATCGGTAATGCACGAATGTGGCCATGACGACGAACTCCTGTTGGGCAGTGATGCATTACATTGACCCGCGATCAAACTATGCGCGGCCGGCGCCGGTCCCACCCGGCAAGTGACATGCCATCGTGCCATCAGCATCCGCCCCCACGGGAGCCCTCTAAAGGTTTACCCTAGTTTCAGATATATCAGCTGATATATCACTTGATCAGCCACGAAGTTTCTCGTAACGTTGTCACAAATCCTATTTCAATTGCCATGCGACAAGCTCACACTTCCGTAGAAGATGTTCCGTCTATTGCCTCCGGGCGCGGCGACATTAGGTCCCGGACCGATGAAGCGCACCAGCTCCTTAAGTGGAAGATCCTGACCATGGAGATTCCACCGGGCACCTGGCTGAACGAGCGCCATCTGGTGGAAAGCACCGGCTTCACGCGCGCACCCATACATCAGGCGCTCCATCGACTGGAGTCAGACGCGTTGGTTGAGATTCGGCCCAGAAAAGGCGCCCAGGTACGGATCTGGACACCCCAGGACATTGCTCACTTGATGGAAGCGCGCATACCTCTGGAACTCACGGTAGTGAGCCTTGCGTGTGAACGCGCAAAGCAATCAGAGCTCGATGCGCTGACTGCCGAGCTCGCCAAAGGCCCTCAACTGCTGGCCGACATGGATCGCGAAGGTCTGGTGCGCCTGGATCACACATTCCACCAATCACTGGCAGAGTTTGCCCGCAACCCGGTGTTGGGTGAACTGATCGAAAACGTGCACCATCGCTCCATGCTTCTCTGGGCCGTCCCGCTTTCGGGCTATCAGGAATATGAAAGCGTCATGGCTCAACACCAGGAGATCCTGGGTGCGATCACGAAACGCGACCCAGCGCTCGCGACGTCGGCGATGAAGCGCCATCTTTCCTCATTCGTCAGCCCCGATCACCGAACAACCCTCTAACCTGTCAAGCAAAACCATGACTACAGATCGAGACCACCGTATTCATATCAAGTCGCCCGTGGGCGAAGTTCTGGTATCCACCGCTGACCTCGACGACAGCCGCTGGATCAATTTCCCCGACATCGGGCTCCGTCAGTATTTGTACTGGGTTCACCCTGAAACTGGTGCCACCATTGCTCTGCTGGAGTTTCAAAAGGGCGCCGGAATTCCCGTCAGACACACCCACGCCTCCAACCAGTTCATGTACTGCATCGAAGGAAAGTACGAATACACCACGTCTGGCCTGGTTCTTGAAGCTGGCGATTTCTACATGAATCCCAAGGACTCACCGCACGGCCCTACAGTGGCGCACGAGCGCAGTCTGCTCATCGAGATTTACGACGGCCCTCACTACTACGAGAAGCCCGAGTACCACACCGACGAAACCATGGTTGATTCACCCCAGCCGGCACGAGAGGATTGATATGCGGAAGAACAAGGTATCAGTACATTCGTTGGCCAAACGCTATGGGTCGACCATTGCCGCAGACCATATAGATCTTGATATTCACGAAGGGGAATTCCTGACACTGCTGGGCGCCAGCGGATGTGGCAAGACCACCCTCATGCGCATGATCGCAGGGCTGGAGACAGCCGATTCCGGTTCCATCATCATCGACGGCGCCGATGTCACTCACCTACCCCCGCGCAAGCGCAGACTCGGTATGGTGTTTCAACAGTATTCGCTTTTTCCTCACATGACCATTGAGCAAAACATTGCCTATGGCCTGCGAGCACAACGGATGGCACCGGCTGAAATTGACCGTCGCGTTACCGAAATGCTGGACCTGATCCAGCTGCCCCATGTTCGGAATCACAAGCCTGGGCAACTTTCCGGCGGCCAGCAACAGCGTGTCGCCTTGGCTCGCGCACTCGCCACACGCCCCTCGGTATTGATGCTGGATGAACCGCTTGGCGCGCTTGACCTCAAGCTGCGCCGCCAATTGCAGGTGGAATTGAAAGAGATTCATCGAACAACCGGATCCACTTTCCTGTTCGTGACCCATGACCAGGAAGAAGCCCTGTACATGTCGGACCGTATTGCCGTCATGCGCGGCGGCCGCATAGAGCAACTGGATACGCCAGAGAACATCTATCTCAATCCGGTCAATGAGTTCGTTGCAGACTTCGTTGGCGACGTGTCTTTCCTGGAAGGCGAGTACGTCCCGTCCAGAGAACACGTGACCGTGGGTGAGGGGAAGGTTTCCTGCAAACTCAATCACCCGGGAGGTCGCATTCGGCTGGCGGTCAGGCCGGAAGGCGCCCAACTCGTGGATGCCTCGGAAGCACATGCGCTACGTGGCGTCGTGAAGGAAGTGGCCCAGCAAACCGGAACCACGCTATATCGAGTGGAACTCGCAGATGGCCAGGAACTCAAGGTGCGGGTACTGGGGGTGAAAAGTGCAGCAAGCATGATCGGTCAACCCATCGCGGTACGCGTCGATCATTGCACGCATCTCTCGGGGCACTAACGTCATGAGTAACGCTAGCATCCGCGCGTCCGCGCTGTCCCCATGGATGATCCTCGCACCCGGGCTCCTGCTCATCTTCGGAGTCATGGTGATTCCGTTGGTTGACATGGCAGTGATCAGCTTTCGGGAAGAGAGCTTTGGTCAGATTCTTCCAGGGTTCACCCTGAAGAACTATATCGGGCTATTGACTGAATCCGCCAACATCACGCTGTTTGTCAACACATTACTGAGCGCCGCAGCCGTCACGGTGTTGTGTGCTCTGCTCGGATTTCCCGTGGCGGCAGCTATCGTCAGGGCACCAGCCAAATGGCGTGGCGTGCTCTATTTTCTGGTGGCCGCCCCGCTGCTCGTCAACACAGTGGTACGAACTTACGGCTGGCTGCTGATCCTTGGAGGCAAGGGCCTCGTCAACGAAGTGCTTCTGTCACTGGGTGTGATCGACAGCCCGCTGTCCATGACGGGCAACTACTTCGGCATGATCGTGGGCGGCACGCAGGTATTTCTGCCTTTCATGATCCTGTCGGTGACGACATCTCTGATGGCCATTGATCGGCGCCTTCTGGAAGCTGCCGAGATCCTCGGTGCGAACGCGTTCCGTGCTTTCTTCACGGTCACCTTGCCGCTCGCGACGCCAGGCCTCATCGCCGGCAGTGTGCTGGTCTTCAGCCTGATGCTTGGTGCCTTTGTCACACCCCTGATTCTCGGCGGTACAGCGATCAAATACATTTCCGTGAGCGTCTACACCGACGCCCTGGTGCTGTTCAACCTCCCACGGGCCACGGCGCTGTCCATCCTGCTGATGATCACAGTACTGGCCGTTTACTTTGTTCAAAAGAAATTCGCTAAAGGAGGATGAGCATGGATACCCGCCGCGTCTCGGGCCTCTTGGCCAATGCCAGCGCCCTGCTGGTTTACCTCTTCCTGTTGCTGCCCATGCTGGTGGTGGTGCTATTCAGCTTCAGTGAGAAATCGTATTTCACCTTCCCGCCCGAGGGTTTCTCGCTGAAATGGTATAGCGCTGCCTGGGAATCCGGCCAATTCGGTGGGCCGGCAATACGCAGTCTCGTACTTGCCGGACTATCCACGCTCATTGCGACTGCCCTGGCCATTCCGTCAGCACTTGCCATTCGCCGTCTCTCTCCCGGTCCCCTGAGAAACAGCATTGAATTTCTGATGCTATCACCTCTGATCGTTCCTGCACTCATCATCGGGATTGCGCTCTTGTACGCATTCAACCGGTTCTACATGCTGGATACGTTCGCCGCACTGCTTATTTCACACGTGCTGATCGTATTTCCATTCATGTTCCGCGCCTTGCTGACCAGCGCACTCGGGCTGTCTCAGGCCTTGCTCGATGCTTCAGAAATGTTAGGCGCAGAACCGCGCCAGACCTTCCGTGAAGTTGTTTTACCCGCACTGGTACCCGGCATTGTTTCGGGAGCCATCTTCTCAATCATCATTTCACTGGACCAATTCACCGTCAGCCTGTTTGTGACCCAGTCGGAACAAATCGTTCTGCCAGTGGCCATCTACAAGTATCTCTACGACGTGAATGATCCCGTTGTCGCTGCTGTTTCGACAGTACTGGTCGTGTTCGGGCTGCTGGTTGCGTTCATCATTGACCGCATGGGTTGGCTCAAACATTTAGGCAGTGCAGGCTCTTGAGCAATACCGCAGTCCTTTTCCCACTTTTCATCACATGGAGGAAACCATGGCAATGAACCCGGTACGACGCAAGATACTCATGACAGGCGGCCTGTTGGCAGCCTCGGGCATCTTCCCATTCTCGGCCCACGCCGCCCCCGACCAGATTTCAGTGGGTTGGTACCCCGGGCTGCTCGGGTCCAACTTCAAGCGCAGCTATCTCGACACCTATGAGTATGCTTCCACCGTGAAGCTCGTGGAGTCGTTCGATAACGCCCGCTTCACTCAGATGCAGGCAAATCGCAACCGGCCCAATCTGCATGTCGGTGTGTTCACCGATGTCCTGCTGCCCCTGATCGCACGATCCGGGCTGGTCGCTCCCCTGGACGTCAAGAAAATCCCGAATCTGGCTGACTTTGATCCGAACGTGGTGCGCCCGGTCGGCGAGTTTGCAGCGCCTGTCACATACGGCTCCTGGGGTATCGCCTATAACTCGAAGTACGTCAAGGAGCCAATTCGCGGCTGGGCAGACCTGCTCAGGGACGACCTCAAAGGGCACGTCTCCTCACCCAACATCACGTACAACTCGTCCGTTTACACGCTGGACGCAATGGCCTCCCTCAAGGGGGGAAGCCTCCGTGACCCGGTTGCCGGTATGGAACTGCTTCACCAGATTCGCAAGAGCGGCCCCGGGCTGTGGGATCAGGAGAGCATTGCGGTGGGTTGGATGAAAACCGGCGAGATCTGGGCGACTCCCTACTTCAGCGGCAACGTGCTTGCCATGCAGCGTGACCCTGATCTTGCCGACCTGCGTTTCTGTCTTCCCGAGGAGGGCACCTATTCATTGCCCATGTCGGTCACCCGCGTCGTCAACCCCACGGGCGGTGATGCGCCTGAAGCCTTCATCAACCACATGTTCGGGGTTGAAGCTCAGGAAGCATTTGCACGCATCGGTGGCGGTCGTCCGGTCAACGTCAAGGCCAAGGTACCGGCAGACGTCGCGGCACTCGTGCCGCCAGCTCAAGACCTCAAGACACTCGATTGGGAGTACTTCGCTGAACATCGGGCCGCGATCGTTGATCAGTGGCGCCAGATTGTGAATCGCTGAGCGATCGGTTTGACAAGCCTCATCACCTAACCTAACATTGACACAACAGTGATATATCACTGTTGTGTCAATAACAGAAACAGATCAAGGGAGTTCTGCATGTCCAAGAAAATCCGCATCACCAGCCCCGCCGTACCTGAGCCTGAAGCCGGGTTGTGGTCAAACTGCCTGCGCGTAGACGATTGTCTGTACCTTTCGGGTTTCACTTCCCGCGCTCCTGATGGTGTCACCATTCTGGGCGACAGTGCCTACGAACAGGCCAAGGTCATCTTCGGCAAGATGAAAGCGCTGTGCGAGGCTGCCGGTGGTTCGATCGACGACATCGTGACCATGACGATCTACGTCACCGACATCAGCGAAAACAAAGAAATCTGGAAAGCACGCCGCGAGTTCTTCTCGGGTGATTTCCCCGCCTGCGCACTGATCGAAGTGAAGGGTCTGGCCGATCCCCGCATCAAACTCGAGATCCAGAGCCAAGCGCGTCTGAAGGCCTCCGCATGAAGCTTGTAACTTTCCGCCAAGGCAGCAGCACTGCAGTCGGCGTCCTCTCGGGCGACCAGGTCTTTGCCTTGAGGGACTACCCCGACATGCAGGCAGTAATCGCAAACTGGCCGCAAGTCGCAAAAGAGTTCAACGCTGCGGCATTCCCCGGCGTCCCCCTGGCCGAAGTGGGGTTGCTGGCTCCCATCACGCCAACCCGTAATGTCTTCTGCGTGGGTTGGAACTATCTCAAGCACTACGAGGAAGGCAAGGGCAAGCGTGAGGGACAGGAAGTTGATCTGCCCGAAAGGCCCACGTTCTTCACCAAGTTGCCTACCTCCGTGATCGGGCCCAACGACGACATCCCTCTGCATGAGAACCACACCCAACGCCTGGACTGGGAGGTGGAATTCGGGGTGATCATCGGCAAAGCCGGCAAAGACATCACTGAAGAGCAAGCGCTTGAGCATGTCTTCGGGTACACCGTCGGCAACGACGTCAGCGCCCGCGATCTGCAGCGTGCTCACGGTGCACAGTGGTTCAAGGGCAAGAGCCTCGACGGCACTTGCCCGCTGGGCCCCGTGATCGTTACGTCCGATGAGATTCCCGACCCGCAGACCCTGGACATCAAGTGTCTGGTCAACGGTGAAGTTATGCAGGAAAGCAACACGAGCCGCCAGATTTTCTCTGTGCGCCGCGTGATTGCGGAACTTTCTGCGGGGCTCACGTTGCTTCCGGGAGACGTCATCCTGACAGGCACGCCCGAGGGCATAGGCAATGCCCGTACTCCTCCGATCTATCTCAAAGACGGAGACGTGGTGGAATGCCATGTTGAAAACATCGGGCAACTGAAAAACACCGTGCGCGCCGGCCTTTAAAACAGTCACCCATTCAGAAGTAACGCCGCCTGGCAGTATCTTGCTGCCAGGCATAGTACGAAAGGAAAGCCATGAAGAAACTCCTGATAGCTGTCGGTCTGGTGATGGGGTGCGCAACCACCACTGCCATCGCCGAGACCTTCCCAGAACGTCCACTCACCATCATCGTCCCCTATGCCGCAGGCGGGTCTTCCGACACGGTGGCTCGCGCTGCAGGCAAACACATCGCCGAGGCAACAGGACAGAGCGTGGTCGTGGAAAACCGGCCTGGCGGTGCAACCGTCATCGGTGCACAAGCGTTGCTGTCCAAACCCGCTGACGGCTATACCACCATGCTCGTAGCTGCCAGTTTCGTGATCAACCCGCACCTTCTGAAGCTGCCGTATGATCCCGACACCTCCTTCCGTCCTGTCGCACTGGTGGCTTCCAATCCCCACGTACTTGTGGTCAATTCGAGCGTACCGGCAAACTCACTGTCAGAGTTTGTGGAATGGGCCAAAAGCAAGAACGGCGGGGCCGATTTTTCTTCGTTTGGCAATGGCTCATCCGGTCACATCGGCTTTGAAATGCTGAACCAGATGGCCGACATCAACATGCTCCATGTGCCCTACAAGGGCGCCGCACCGGCCACAATGGCCGTGCTCAGCGGCGAGGTCGACGCCACCCTGGCGGACATCGGCGTCGTTGCACCCCATCTCAAATCGGGCGAAGGCAAGATCAAGGCCATCGCCATCACCGGAGATAAGCGCGCCGCGACCTTACCCGATGTTCCCACATTCAAGGAAAGTGGCATGCCGGAGTACAACTCCCGCACCTGGCTCGGTCTCTGGACCCGCGCTGAAGTACCCGATGACAAAGTGCGCCGCCTTAACCAGCTCTTCAATGACGCGTTGAAATCGGAAGAAATGCAGGCTTTGCTCGCTCAGCAGGGATTCGAAGCAGGCTCCACCACACCCGAAGCCTTTGCCGAATTCGCCAAGGAAGAAAGCAAGCGATACAAAGCCGCAATCGAGAAAGCAAACATCCGCATCGAGTGAGTAAAATTCTGCTGTCTCTCCCCTCCCTTCCGGGAGGGGATATAAAAATGGTGCAGGCCCGACGACCTGCCTCGCCCGCTGCGCCGCCCTCCAGAAATAATGCCAAATTCCTCTGTATATACACGCTCACCCCGCCCTCGCCAATCCGCTGCCAGTGGAAGCTCTTTGGGGGAACAAGCCTACCTTGCAATCAAACGCATGATACTGACGAGCGAGTACGTGCCCGGCCAGCAACTCAACGTCGCCACATTGGCTGAGCAACTTGATTTAGGGCGCAGCCCTGTGCACATGGCCATACACCGACTTGAACGCGAAGGTCTGATTGCAATCATTCCTCGCAAGGGCATACTGATCAAGTCAGAGACTTTGGAAAGTTTTCTGGAGTTGATTGCAGCACGCCAGCTGATAGAACCTTATCTTGCTGAGCAGGCACTTGACAACCTTACGCCGGAAACCATCCAGCGTCTGGAAGCTCTGGTGGAGCTCGGTTGGAACCATCACGAAGCCGGAAATCGTGTCGGTGGCATGGAAGTCGACCGCCAATTCCACCAGACGCTGTACGAAGTCTCGGGAAACCGCATACTGGCAGACTTTGCGGGGCAATTGCTCGACCGCTCGATGGTGCTGTGGTTCAGGGCACCTAAAAGCGACAATCAGTCGCCCAATGTGACGGAGCTCCAAGCCTTGCTGGACGCTATCAAGAAGCGCGACAAGACCGCAACAATCACGCTGATGTCGGAGCACATAACGTCAATCCGCGCTTCGTGGTCACCAACATCCGAGACGGCGATGCCATGCAGTTGTATGAACGGCTGTACTGCGCTCGGGGGGAGGCCGAGAACCGC
>JAAZDZ010000120.1 GCA_012512545.1 Alcaligenaceae bacterium
CCCGCCAGCATCAGCTCGCATTCCAGCTTGAGTCCCGTCAGGGGCGTGCGCAGCTGGTGGGCCGCATGGCCGACAAAGCGGCGCTGAGCCTGCACGGCGTCATCGAGCCGTTTCAATAAATCGTTGATATGCGTAATAAGAGGGGCGATTTCACTGGAAAGATCCGCCGTATCCAGCGGCTGCAGATCGTCGATGGAACGCTGACTGAGTTCGTGCGAAAGGCGGTTGACGCTGTCCAGACCCGAACGGATACCGGTGATCAGCACCCAGCCGAACACCAGCAGCAAGGCAAGCTGGCTGAACAGCATGGCCCAGAACAGGTCGCGTTCCAGCCATTCTTCCACGCTCATGGTGCCGGTGAAATACCAGGTGACCACGACATCCATGAGAATCAGCACCAGCACCGCCGGCATCAGCCGGACCAGCAGGTGGCGCGCCAGCGAGCCGCGCGGCATCAGCCGCTCAAAGCGGTTAGGTTTTCCCGGCAAGGGCTTCATCCGTTTCCAGCAAATAGCCGAAACCGCGCACCGTCTGAATGGCTGCTCCCGTACCTTCCAGGCGGCGCCGCAGCCGGTAGATATAGACTTCGACGGCATTTTCGCTGAAGTCGGCATCCCAGGCAGATAATGAATTCACAATCTGCTGCTTGGTCACCACCTTGCCCGCCCGCAGCAGCAGCATTTCCAGAACGGACAGTTCGCGCACGGAAAGGTTGAGCCGTTCCCCGCCCACCCGGACTTCCCGGCCCACCGTGTCGAACTGCAAAGGCCCGGCTTCGATGATGGCATTGGCCTGACCTGCCCGGCGGCGGCCCAGCGCCCTGACTCTGGCAGCCAGCTCGACCAGCTCGAACGGCTTGGTGACGTAATCATCCGCCCCGCTGTCCAGCCCGTCCACCCGGTCGTCCACGCTATCGCGCGCGGTGAGAATCAGCACCGGCAGGGATTCGGAAGCTGCGCGCAGTTCGCGCAGGACTTCCAGCCCGCTTTTGCCCGGCAGGTTGAGATCCAGCAGAAGAAGGTCGTAAAGCTGGCTGGAAATGGTGTCCAGCACCTGGCTGCCTTCCTGCAGCCAGTCAACGGCGTAGCCTTGCTGGGTAAGAAATTCCCGCAGGGCATGACCCAGGGTGGGGTCGTCTTCGATCACGAGTATTCGCATACACGCAATTATAGGGAAGGTCGGGAAGAATCGCCGCGAATCAGGCTGTGATGCCACCGGCCATGCGGAAGCCGTCGAAAGCGTGCGCAGCAGCGGCTTTCGACGGCGGCTGGAATCACTGCGCGCTGACCGGCGCAGCGGGCGGCGTGGCGGCTGCCCCTTCCGCCGGCACGGCGGCGGGCGTTGCGCCTGGCCGCGTCACAAAGCCCAGACGCTTCAGGCCCGACTGACGCGCCATGCTCATGACCTGCGCCAGGACTTCGTAGCGCGTATCCAGATCGGCGCGCAGGCGGATCTCCGGCTGCGGGTCGAGCGCCGCCTCGGCAGCCATCAGGGCGGGAATCTGCTCCATGCTGACCGGCTGCTCATTCCAGAACAGCTGCCCGTCGGCATCCACCGCGAAATCAATCACTTTCGGATCTTGCTGGACGGGCTCGGAACTGGCCTGAGGCACGTTGATCTTGATGGAATGGCTGAGCAAGGGCGCCGTGATGATGAAAATCACCAGCAGCACCAGCATCACGTCGATAAGCGGCACCATATTGATTTCAGATACCGCATTGCTGCTGCTTTTATTATCAAAGCTGCCAAAAGCCATTATGCGTCTCCCGAGGCCGCAGGCAACTTGCTGACGCGGCGCACTTTGCCATTGCCTTCGAGCACCTGCTGGCCGGTGGTGAGGAAGGTGAACAGATCGTGCGCAAAGGCATCCAGCTTGGCCAGATACACCCGGTTGCTGCGCACAAAGCCGTTGTAAGCCAGCACAGCAGGAATCGCCACTGCCAGGCCAAGGCCCGTCATGATCAGGGCCTCGCCCACCGGGCCGGCAATGCGGTTGATGGTGACGCCATCGGAAAGGCCAATACCCACCAGCGCGTGGTACACGCCCCAGACCGTGCCGAACAGCCCGACAAAGGGCGCAGTCGAGCCAATGGAAGCCAGCATGGTCAGGCCGTTTTCCAGCTTGGCGGTTTCTTCATCAATCACCTTGCGTATCGTGCGCGTGACGAAAGCGCCGGTCGAGCCTTTTTCTTCCAGCCGCATCGCGCCATACTTGGCATGGTGGTTACGCGCATGGATGGCATGGCTGGCCAGGTGGGCAAAAGGCTCGTTGGCGCCATGCGTGGCAATTTCGTTTTCTACCTGTTCCAGAGAACTGGCTGCCCAGAATTCCCGCAGGAAGTGTACTGAGCGGCGCTTGACCCGCACCCGCATAATCATCTTGACCACAATCAGATACCAGCTGATGAGAGACATGATGATCAGCACCGCAAACAGCGACTTGCCGACAATATCGCTTTGCGCGATGAAATGCAGAAAGCCGGTGGGCGGGGTCGCGCTTTCCGCGCCCTCAGCAGCCAGGCCGACGCCCGGCCCCGCCGCTGCAGCGCCATTACCCGGCACATCGGAAGGCGTCGCCGCAGCGCCAAGGGCTGCAGCATCTCCGGGGGGCGTGGCAGGCGCAACGGCAGCATTTCCAGCGGCATCCACCGCACCCGATGCCGCGGAATCCACCATGGCTGACGAGGCCGAGGCTGCCGCATCGACAGCGCTCGAAGCGGCGGCGGCACTGGCATTGGCAGCGGCCCCGGCGGCTGATGCCGCCTGGCCAGCCCCATCGGTCGCCTGCGTGGCCGCATCACTCACCTGAGCAAGCGATTGAAGGGCGAGGTCGATGAAATCGAGCATGAGTGTGTCCTATAGAACAAAATCAAAAGGTATGTCTGCCATGGCCCGGTAGGCATGGCCGTTTTCTGTATAAGGCTTGAATCGCGCCGAACGCACGGCCTTGATGGCCTCCGCATCAAGGCGGTCGTGACCCGACGAACGCTGCACCGTCGCATTCAGCACGCGGCCTTCCGGCGAAATCAGCACCCGCACGATCACCCTGCCCTGCTCGCCACGACGCTGCGACATGCGCGGATACACGGGCGACGGCCGCTTGCCAACGTAATCCACTTTGCCGATGACGCGCGGGCGATCAGGATCAACCGGCGCGGAAGGCGCTTTGGCTACGGGAGCCGTCTCCTGGCCCGAAGGCCCGGCTGCAGCAGGCGCTGGCTTGGCGGGCGCCGG
>JAAZDZ010000121.1 GCA_012512545.1 Alcaligenaceae bacterium
ACAGCAAAGCCTGGACGAGTTCGTGTTTGATCGCGAACTGGTGCAGGAGGGCAATGAATGGAAGGTGAGGGCGATTCAGTAGCGCGCAGTCTGGCGCTGTTCTTTCGCGTGGGTTTTCACTTTGCCGGGTCTGTCACATGACAGGCCGGCACATCTTAATTCAACAGATGAAATGAGCAAGAATATCGTGGTGATCGGCACCCAGTGGGGTGACGAAGGCAAGGGCAAGATTGTTGACTGGCTAGCGGAATCCGCCCAGGGCGTCGTGCGCTTCCAGGGTGGCCACAATGCGGGCCATACCCTCTGGATCAACGGCAACAAGACGATTCTGCGTCTGATTCCCTCTGGCATCATGCACGATCACGTCACCTGCTACATCGGCAATGGCGTGGTGCTGTCCCCGGAAGCGCTTCTGCAGGAAATCGGCGAACTCGAAAAAGCGGGCCTTGAAGTGCGCTCACGCCTGCGCATCTCCAACGCCTGCCCCCTGATTCTGCCCTACCACATTGCGCTTGATCAGGCGCGCGAGGCCCGCAAAGGCGATGGCAAAATCGGTACGACAGGCCGGGGCATAGGGCCCGCCTATGAAGATAAAATTGGCCGCCGCGCATTGCGTGTCCAGGATCTCAACGATCCGGCCGCCTTTGATGCCAAGCTTGAAGAAGTGCTTGATTACCACAACTTCGTGCTGACAAAATACCTGGGCGCCACAGCGGTTTCGTTTGACGAAGTCCGCGACCAGGCCATGGCCTTCGCTTCTGAGTTGCTGCCCATGGCGGCCGATGTCTCGCACGAGCTGCATCGCGCCAGCAAGTCGGGTGGCCGTCTGCTGTTTGAAGGCGCGCAAGGCGCTTTGCTGGATATCGACCACGGCACTTACCCCTTCGTGACCAGCAGCAATTGCGTGGCGGGCGCCGCGTCGGCTGGAGCAGGTGTCGGCCCGCAGATGCTCGATTACGTGCTGGGCATCGCCAAGGCATACACCACACGGGTGGGTTCCGGGCCGTTCCCCACAGAACTGGACTGCGACATCGGTATGCGACTGGCCACGGTCGGCAAGGAATTCGGCTCCGTTACCGGCCGCCCGCGCCGCTGCGGCTGGTTCGACGGCGCGGCCATGAAGCGTTCCGTCATGGTCAATGGCATCAATGGCCTGTGTGTCACCAAACTCGATGTCCTGGATGGCCTCGAAACGCTCCACATCGGCGTGGGATACCGCTATCGTGGCGAGTTTCTGGACGTTCTGCCGTATGGCGCCGACGCAGTAATGGAGGCCGAGCCGGTGTTTGAAGAACTGCCCGGCTGGACGGAAGCCACTGCGGGTGTCACCGAATACGATAAGCTGCCGGTGAACGCACGCCGCTATCTGGAACGCATCGCGGAAGTCTGCGATGTCGCCATCGACATGATTTCCACCGGCCCTGACCGCATGGAAACCATTATGCTCAACCAATCCTTCAAGGCTTGACAGAAGGGGAACGCGCCATGGTACTGCCTGCGAATACAGACCGTGATCACTGGGTGTCCTGGGCTGGCTACAACGAACTGATAGAGCGCCTGGCGCTCATCGTTCATGAGTCCGGTTGGAAATTCGACAAAATTCTCTGCCTGGCCCGCGGTGGCGTGCGGGTAGGGGATGTTCTGTCGCGTATCTACGATGTCCCGCTGGGTATTCTGGCCACCAGCAGTTACCGCGAAGCGGCGGGCACTGTGCAGGGCAAGATGGATATCGCGCAGTACATCACCATTACGCGCGGCACACTGGATGGCAAAGTCCTGCTGGTAGACGACATGGTCGATACCGGCATGACTTTCGGCCGCGTGCGAGACCATCTTCTGAAGCAGTTCCCCGATATCGAGGAACTGCGCACTGCCGTGTTGTGGTGGAAAGGCCACTCCAAAGTAACGCCCGATTATCATGTCGAACATCTGCCGACCAACCCCTGGATACACCAGCCCTTCGAAGATTACGACAGCATTCGTCCGCATCAGCTCGAAGCCTGGATGCGCAAGGGTAAGCGCTGATTCATATTCAGCAAGTAAGCATTGACGTTCCATACTGATTCGCGCTAGAATTTACAGTTACCTCATTAACTAATTACCAGATAAATTTTTATCTATAGCTTAAGGCCCGGGAATACATGCCTATCGTTCGTCTGAAGGAAAACGAGCCCTTTGAAGCCGCGCTTCGCCGCTTCAAGCGCACTATCGAAAAAAATGGTCTTCTGACCGAGCTGCGTTCGCGCGAATACTACGAAAAGCCCACTGCTGAGCGCAAGCGCAAGCATGCTGCCGCAGTGAAGCGTCACTACAAGCGTATCCGCAGCCAGCAGCTGCCTCCGCGTCTGTATTGATTGATACCAGAATCCTTCATACAGGATCTGCTCGCCCGGGTAGACGTCGTCGATGTCGTGGGGCGATACGTGCAGCTGCGCAAGGGTGGGGCCAATCTGCTTGGCCTCTGCCCCTTTCATAAAGAAAAATCTCCCTCGTTCACGGTCAGTCCAACCAAACAGTTCTATCATTGTTTTGGTTGCGGCGCACACGGAACAGCCATATCCTTTCTGATTGAGCATACCGGGGCCAGCTTTCCGGAAGCGGTACGCACGCTTGCCGGCAGCGTCGGCATGACGGTGCCCGAAACGGAGCGTTCGCCACGGCAGCGGCAACTTGACCGGCAGCGCAAACAGGAAGTTTCGCGGCATGAGCAGGTGCTGGAAAGCGCCCGCCAGCACTACCTGAATGGCTTGAAGCGTTCTTCCCGGGCGATCGAATACCTGAAAGGGCGCGGCTTGAGCGGAGAAATCGCCGCCCGATTCGGGCTGGGGTGGTCGGGTGAAGACCGACGCGGCCTGACGGCAGTGTTTCCCGACTACGAAGATCCGATGCTGGTGGAGTGCGGCCTGGTCATCGAAGCTGAAGATGGGCGCCGCTACGATCGCTTTCGTGAACGCATCATGTTCCCCATCCGTAATGGGCGGGGCAAGCTGATCGGTTTTGGCGGCCGCATCATCGGCAAAGGCGAGCCCAAATACCTGAATTCGCCCGAAACCCCCCTGTTTTCCAAGGGGCGCGAGCTTTATGGTTTGTGGGAATCGCGTGCGGGCGTGCGGCGTGAAGGCTGTGTGCTGGTGGTCGAAGGCTATATGGATGTCGTGGGCCTGGCTGAACATGGCCTGGATAACGCCGTGGCGACTTTGGGCACGGCCACGACGCCTGAGCATGTGCAGAAACTGCTGCGCGCCAGCAATAAGGTGGTGTTCAGCTACGATGGCGACCAGGCGGGCACACGCGCGGCCTGGCGGGCTTTGCAGGCTTGCCTGCCGCAGATGCGCGATGACGTCTCTGTGCGTTTTCTGTTTCTGCCCGCAGAGCACGATCCGGATTCCTACATCAAGGCGTATGGCGATAAAGCCTTCAGGGCCTCCCTGGAGGAAGCCGTGTCCCTGTCGCGCTTCATGCTGGACGAACTCGGGCGGCGGCATCGGCTGGATGAAGCGGAAGGCCGCGCCGCGTGCGTGCACGAAGCGCTGCCTTTGCTGGCAAGCATGCCCCAGAATGCATACCGTCTGCAGGTGGAGCGCGAATTCGCCCAGCTGGTGCTGCTGACGCCTGAAGAACTCAGCGGGCTGCTTGAACGGGCGCGCGCCACAGGCAGGCCGGTAGAGCAGGCCCGTGGTCAGCCACAGGGAGGCGGACGTGGCTTCACGCGGCCGACGGGGGAATCATCGCCCGCAGCGATGGCGCCAGTTCAATCCGGCGCGCCCTGGGATGACGCAGGTTCGCAGCCCTGGCTGGA
This sequence comes from Alcaligenaceae bacterium, assembly GCA_012512545.1. Classification (GTDB taxonomy): domain Bacteria; phylum Pseudomonadota; class Gammaproteobacteria; order Burkholderiales; family Burkholderiaceae_B; genus Yanghanlia. The sequence goes on from JAAZDZ010000121.1 coordinate 3,800, forward strand.
AATTCCCCCTGACGAGGGCTATCCAGTTACGGAGGCGCTGCAGCCCGGACCCCCCGGGGGGAACAGGCGCGGCGCCCGGCAGGCTGCTGGAACCCGCCATAGCGTGACCCCCATGGCAAAGCAATTGCTGCGCCTGTTGATTGCCCATCCACAGCTTGTTGAGGGGCTGGGCGATCAACAGCTTGAAATTTTGGGGCATGGCCCC
>JAAZDZ010000122.1 GCA_012512545.1 Alcaligenaceae bacterium
CTGCAAGGTTAAATCGCCGCAAATAGCACTTAACCTTGCGCCAGCGCAAGTCCGGCCGCGCGAAAATTTGACTTAGCGATTATAATTCATGACGTTACAAGCTTTTGCGCGCGCTGATTGAATGTCTGTTGACGTCCTTACGTTTGGTTTGAACTACGTTTCTGCTCCGGTTGCGGTGCGGGAACGCGTGTCGTTTCCGCTGGATGTCGTCAAGCCCGCGCTGGACGGGTTGCGCAATACTTTTGGGCGCTCGGTTCGCGAAGCGGCCATTCTTTCCACCTGTAATCGCACTGAAATCTACTGCGCGGCTGATCCCGCCGTATCGCAGCACATTCCCGAATGGCTGGCTGATTTCAACCGCCTGGAACGCGGTTCGTTGCAGCCGCACCTCTATCAGTATCAAAGTAACGGTGCCGTGCGCCATGCTTTTCGCGTGGCCAGCGGGCTGGATTCCATGGTGCTGGGCGAGCCGCAAATTCTTGGCCAGATGAAAGATGCCGTGCGCGCGGCGGAAGAGGCGGGTTCCCTGGGCACCTTGCTGCATCAGCTGTTCCAGCGCACGTTTTCCGTCGCCAAGGAAGTCCGCAGCACGACAGCTATTGGCGCGCACTCGGTCTCCATGGCTGCGGCAGCGGTCAAGCTGGCGGAACGCGTCTTTGGCGATCTGTCCGAATGCAATACCTTGTTTATCGGCGCGGGCGAGATGATAGAGCTCTGTGCGACACACTTCGCGGCGGTGCAACCCCGCCAGATGGTGGTTGCCAACCGTACCGCTGAACGCGCTGAGATTCTCGCCAACCGCTTCAATGCAAGCACCATGAAATTGGCCGATCTGCCAGATCGCATCGCTGATTTCGACGTCATCGTGTCCTGTACGGCCAGTTCGCTGCCCATTCTGGGTTTGGGTATGGTGGAACGCGCCACGCGTTCCCGCCGCCATCGCCCCATGGTCATGGTCGATCTCGCCGTGCCGCGCGATATCGAGCACGAAGTGGGCCGTCTGGCTGATATCTACCTCTACACGGTCGATGATCTCGGCCGCCTGGTGCAAAGCGGCGCCGATGCCCGCAAGGCTGCGGTGGTTCAGGCAGAAGCCATTATCGAGACCCGCGTTCAGAATTTCATGCACTGGCTTCAGAGCCGTGAGGCCGTGCCCACCATCATTGAACTGCAGCGCACGGCCAACCATATTCAGCAACAGGAACTCGACAAGGCGCAGCGCCTGCTGGCCCGGGGCGAAGATCCCGCCCGTGTAATGGAACTCCTGGCGCACGGGCTGACTCAAAAATACCTGCATGGCCCCATGGCCACGCTCAATCAGAGCGAGCCTGAAGAGCGCGCTCAACTGTTGTCCCTGCTTCCACGCCTGATGCCTTCGGCTGAAAAACGCCGTTAGCGCCGCTTTCCCCTTTTCCTATGAAAAACTCCATGCGCAGCCGACTCGAGCAGTTGGCGCATCGCCTGATCGAGATTGACGCTTTGCTGGCTGAACCTGAAATCGCCAGCGATATGGACCGTTTTCGCAAGCTGTCGCGTGAACGTTCTGAAATCGAGCCCGTTGTGGACGCTTTCAACGCCTATCGGACGGCTGAGGCCGATATCGAGGCAGCGCAGGAAATGCTGGCCGACCCCGAGATGCGGGAAATGGCCGAGGAAGAGCTGGAAACCGGCAAGGCTCGCATCGGGCAGTTGGAAGGCGAGCTGCAGATTCTGCTGTTGCCGCGCGACCCGGACGACGGCCGCAGCGTGTTCCTGGAAATCCGTGCAGGCACGGGCGGCGACGAAAGCGCCCTGTTCGTTGGCGACCTGCTGCGCATGTATACCCGTTACGCCGAAAACCGGGGCTGGAAGGTCGAACTGATGTCCACCAGCGATTCCGAGGTGGGCGGCTACAAGGAAGTGATTGCGCGGCTGGACGGCGCCGGTGTGTATGGCGAGCTCAAGTTCGAGTCTGGCGCCCACCGCGTACAGCGCGTGCCGGAAACCGAGACGCAGGGCCGTATACATACGTCTGCCTGCACGGTGGCCGTGCTGCCCGAAGCAGACGAACTGTCTGACATCCAGATCAATCCGTCCGAACTGCGTATCGACACGTTTCGCGCCAGCGGGGCAGGGGGGCAGCACGTCAACAAGACGGATTCCGCCGTGCGCATTACTCACCTGCCCACAGGGCTGGTGGTGGAATGTCAGGACGACCGCTCGCAGCACCGCAACCGCGACAAAGCCATGCAGGTGCTGGCTGCTCGCCTGAAAGACCAGCAACTGCAGGAGGCGCACGCCAAGGAGGCAGCGCAGCGCAAGAGCCTGGTGGGTTCGGGCGACCGTTCCGAGCGCATCCGCACGTACAACTATCCACAGGGCCGGGTGACTGATCACCGCATCAACCTTACGTTGTATAAGCTGGGCAATATCATGGAAGGCGATCTGGACGAGCTGATTGGCGCTTTGCGCGCCGAGCATCAGGCAGAACAGCTTGCGGCGCTTGGCCACGAATAAGCCATGTCCAGCCTGCGCGAATTCCTGAGGGAAGGGCGGCTTGCCGCGCTGGAGGCTCGCATGCTGTGGCAGCACGTACTGCAAGTGCCGCGCTCCTGGCTGATCGCGCACGACAGCGACCCGCTCTCTGATGACCACATACAGGCGTATCGGCAGTTGGAAGAGCGCAGGCTGGCGGGCGAGCCCATGGCGTATATCCTGGGCGTGCGCGAATTCATGGGGCACGATTTTCATGTGTCGCCTGCAGTGCTGATTCCGCGCCCGGACACCGAACTTCTGGTTGAAAAGGCTGTCACATTATTGCAGGGCCGTGAGGGTGCAACGGTGCTTGATCTGGGTACGGGTTCGGGCGCCATAGCGATATCCATCGCGCTGGCCTGCCCCTGGGCGCATGTGGTGGCCACCGATATCAGCGGCGATGCCTTGCTGGTGGCGTGCAAAAACGCCCGCAACCTTGGTGCCGATGTAGAATTTCACCAGGGAAGCTGGTACCAAGCCCTGCCCACGGGCAAGGTTTTTGATCTTATTGTGTCGAATCCGCCTTATATTGCTGAAGGTGACCCTCATCTGGCGCAGGGCGACCTGCGCTTCGAGCCTGCTGCGGCATTGTCCGATGGCAGCGATGGGCTGGATGCCTACCGCGAAATTGTGGCGGGTGCGTCTGCCTGTTTGCAGGCAGGCGGCAGCCTGTATGTTGAGCATGGCTGGGAACAATCTGCCCAGGTATGCGATCTGCTGCGGCAGGCGGGCTTTCGCGAAGTACACAGCCTGCCCGATCTGGCTGGCATACTACGCGTAAGCGGCGGTCATTTCTAAACCCTTTCTAATTGGAAGTTTCATCCACCATGAGCGAAGTCCAAGATTTCATCCGTGAAACCGTAACCACGCACCCCGTTGTGCTGTTCATGAAGGGCACTGCCCAGTTTCCCCAGTGCGGCTTTTCCGGCAGCGCCATTCAGGCCCTCAGGGAAGCCGGTGCTACCAAGCTCGTTACTGTGAACGTGCTTGACGACGACGAAGTGCGCCAGGGCATCAAGGAATTCTCCAACTGGCCCACCATTCCCCAGCTGTACGTCAAGGGCGAATTCATCGGCGGCTCCGACATCATTGGCGAAATGCTGACCAACGGCGAACTCAAAACAGTGCTGTCAGAGGCTGAGGCCGCTGAGTGAGCGGCAAGCAGCGTCTTGTTGTCGGTGTTACCGGCGCAACCGGGGCGATTTACGCGCAGCGCCTGCTTCAAGTGCTGCGTGAGCTTGGCGGGGTGGAAACCCACCTCGTCATTTCCCCCCCTGGGGTGCTCACCATCAAACACGAGCTTGGCCTGTCGCGCCGCGAATTCCATGAGCTGGCCGACGAAGTCCACAGTTTCAGGGATATCGGCGCTTCGCTGGCCAGCGGCAGTTTCGCTACCGCTGGCATGGTGGTGGCGCCGTGCTCTGTGCGCACTCTGGCGGCCATTGCCAGCGGTTTTTCCGACAACCTCATCACCCGCGCGGCCGATGTCACGCTCAAAGAGCGGCGCCGCCTGGTGCTGATGCTGCGCGAAACACCATTCAATCTGGCGCACTTGCGCAATATGACGGCTGTCACCGAAATGGGCGGTGTGATCTTCCCGCCGTTGCCCGCTTTCTATCTACACCCGAAAAGCATCGAGGAAATGGTGGATCACACCGTGGCCCGGGTGCTGGATATGTTCGGCATTGCCATGCCGACACCCCGCTGGGAAGGCATGGAAGCCGATACTCAAGGCGACTCGGGCCGTTCCTGAAAGCGGTCCGTCAGGCGCACAGAAAATTGCCGCAGAAAGGCTTGCTCTCTGCGGCAATTTTTATTGGGCGGGCATTCAGACGCCCCGTGGTACAACCTGCGGCCGCCGGGCTTCGGTCACTTGCGGCAAAGGCACAGCGCTTGCGTCAGCGACAGTCGTTTCCTCATCGGCCTCTTCCGGCTCAGCATCATGGCTGCGCAAGGGCGCGTCGAAATTTTCTGTATCGAAAGCGATATCCCCGTTCGCATCGGGCTGGCCGTTCACCTGCAAATCATTGAAGTTGAAAAGCTCGCGGTCCATCAGGTGGCTGGGCACAACGCGGGTCAGGGCGCCAAACACATTCCATGAACGTCCCGGAAAGCGTTTGTCCCATTCGGCAATCATGCGCGTGACTTCCTTGCGCTTCAGGTTTTCCTGGGAGCCGCACAGATTGCACGGAATAATGGGGAACTGCTTGAGTTCGGCGTAGGCGATCAGGTCTTTTTCCTGCACATAGGCCAGGGGGCGGATCACAATGTTCTTGCCGTCGTCGGATTGCAGCTTGGGCGGCATGGCTTTCATGCGCCCGCCATAAAACAGGTTGAGGAAGAAGGTGCCCAGGATGTCGTCGCGGTGGTGGCCCAGCGCGATCTTCGTGGCCCCCAGTTCGTTGGCGACCCGGTACAGAATGCCGCGCCGCAGGCGTGAGCACAGCGAACACATCGTCTTGCCTTCTTCCAGCACCCGCGTGACGATGGAATAGGTGTCCTGGGTCTCGATGTGATACGGCACGCCCAGAGATTCCAGGTACTGCGGCAGAATGTGGTCGGGGAAGCCAGGTTGCTTCTGGTCGAGGTTGACCGCCACGATATCGAAGTTGATGGGCGCCCGTTTGCGTAATGTCTGCAGAATGTCGAGCAGGGCGTATGAATCCTTGCCGCCCGAAAGGCAGACCATGACTTTGTCGCCATCTTCAATCATGTTGAAGTCGCTGATGGCGCGCCCGGTCTCGCGGATCAGCCGCTTGCTCAGTTTGTTGGCTTCCAGGCGTTCACGCTTGAGGCGGCGGGCTTCTTCGGCGTTGGCTGGCGTTTGATCCCGGGGAGAAAGAGTGTCTGCTTGCATGGTGTCGTTGCGGGTAAATATTCTTAGCGGCTGCGCTGCACTTCAATGCCGACGGCAGCGCAATCGGAAAAGGCCAGCGGCTTGCTGACGCGTATGCGCATCTGTCTGACTTCATCGAACTCATGGAAGATGCGCTCCACAATCTGTTCGGTCAGCGTTTCCAGTAAATGCACATGGTGACGCGTGCATTCGTCCACGATCGCATTGCGCAGATGGCGGTAGTCGAGCACGGTTTCAATGTCATTGTCATGCACAGCCCTGGATACTTCGACATCGAATTCGGCATCAATGTGCAGGGGCTGGGTGGCGCGCAGTTCATGTTCCAGGATGCCGATGCGGGCGTCGAGGGCGAGTTGTTCAAAAATAATGCGTCGAGTGAGCATGAGGTTCTCGAGAGTCGGCTGGCCTGCAGACAGGCTTGGGC